>DATLYW010000047.1 GCA_035574315.1 Candidatus Zixiibacteriota bacterium | reverse complement strand
TAGGAATCGGTTTACGTCCGGGACGGCCATCGGGAATATTTTCCTCGGGAAAATGCTCCCGGATCCTCGCCCAATGTTCATCGCTGAGTCTCAACATGCGCCGATGATACACGAGTTTCTAATTTTGAGATAGGTTCTAGGTATCCGGGCGTGAATTTCGGCAGGACGATCAGCCCCAGCGCGGTCACGGAAACAAAAATCCAGAACCACACTCCGAAGCTGGTGAACAGCAATCCGAGAGCGATGACCGTTCCAAGATCGTCGACGAAACAGGCGGCCAGGATCAGCTTGCCGATCGGAGTTTCGTTCAGCCCGGTTTCCACCATCACCGCGTAGACCACGGCAACCGACGTGGTGGACATCGCGAGCCCGGCGATTTGCGCTGCTCTCAGATCCCAGCCCAGCAGGAACTGCGCGGCGGCCCAGGACACGGCGAACGGAGCAGAAAAACCCATGATTCCCAGGACCAGGCTCTCTTTCCAGAATTTCTTCAACGTTCGGCTTTCGAGTTCCGCCCCGGCGAGAAAGGTGAGAACGATCGCCCCGAAGCTGGCGAGAAAATTAACCCACTCGGAAGTGCGCGGATGAAAGGTGTTTCCTGCCAGAATACCGACGACGAGCTCGACCAAAGCGACCGAGATCCCGATTCTAATGGAGATGAGGCTGGATGCCAGAGCCAGGGCCACCCAGGTTGATGCGTCCCACCATATATGCTCCACGATAATTCTACTCCTCCGTTCGGACAGGCGTCACGGGGCGTTTCTGCAGGGGGAACGCCGTTGCCGAGGCTCAACGAGCCGTGAAACCACGCGAGCCGTTAAAGAAAAGACCCCTACCCAAGGGATGCCTGAGTAGGGGTCATCAGCCTGATCTCGGCGGTTATAGGGCGAACCCCATCGCCTCCGTAATTTATGGATAGATGGCATGGTTTTCCGGCGATTACAACTCAGCCCGTGCCCCCGGGCAGAGGAGAAGGATCGACAAAGGCGACGAATTTTACTAGGATCAATCATGCAAGCGAGGTGACAATGGCTACACCCGAGTTCGTTTATCAGGACCCGTTTCCGCTGGAGAAGGACCCCACCGAATATCGGCTGCTGACCCGGGACTATCTCTCGATCGGTACGTTCGAGGGAGTCGAGATCCTCAAGGTGGCGCCGGAGGCGCTGACGCTGCTCGCGAACGAGGCGTTCCGCGACGTTTCCTTCCTGCTGCGGACCGCCCATCTCGAAAAGGTTGCCGCGATCCTCGACGATCCCGAGGCCTCGGACAACGACCGTTACGTCGCCCTCACGATGCTGCGCAATGCGGAGACCGCGTCCAAAGGCATCCTGCCGTTCTGCCAGGACACCGGAACGGCGACCATTTTCGCCAAGAAGGGACAGCAGGTCTGGACCGGCGTGAGAGACGAGGAATACCTGGCCAAAGGAGTCTACAAGACCTACACGGAGGAGAACCTGCGCTATTCGCAGACCGCTCCCCTGGACATGTACACGGAGGTCGACACCGGAACGAACCTTCCGGCGCAGATCGATCTCATGGCGGCGCCGGGAATGGAGTACTCGTTTCTCTTCGTCGCCAAGGGAGGCGGCTCGGCGAACAAAACCTCGCTCTACCAGGAGACCAAGGCTCTGCTCAATCCGGGGAGCCTGGAAAAATTCCTGACGGAAAAGATGAAGACGCTCGGGACTGCCGGTTGCCCGCCGTACCATCTGGCGTTCGTGATCGGCGGGACTTCGGCCGAGGCCTGCCTGAAGACCGTGAAGCTCGCCACGACCGGCTATCTCGATCATCTGCCGACCAGCGGCAACCCGCACGGCCGGGCCTTTCGCGACCCGGAGCTGGAAGCGCGGCTGCTCGAAGCGGCCTACAAGTCGGGCTACGGCGCGCAGTTCGGAGGCAAGTATTTTGCGCTGGATGTCCGGGTGATCCGCCTTCCGCGCCACGGCGCTTCGTGTCCGGTAGGGATGGGGGTTTCATGCTCGGCCGACCGCAACATCAAGGCGAGGATCGATCGCAACGGCATCTGGCTCGAGGCGCTGGAACGGGATCCGGGAAGGCTGATTCCGGAGAAATACCGCGGCAAGGTCGCTACCAACGCGGTCAAGGTGGACCTGAATCGCCCGATGAAGGAGATCCTGGCGCAGCTCAGCAAGTATCCGGTGACGACGCAGCTGTCGCTGACCGGTACGATGATCGTGGCTCGCGACATCGCCCACGCGAAGCTCAAGGAGCGCCTCGACCGCGGCGAAGGACTGCCGCAGTACTTCAAGGACCACCCGGTCTATTACGCGGGGCCGGCCAAGACGCCGCCGGGAATGCCTTCGGGCTCCTTCGGTCCGACCACCGCGGGACGGATGGATTCCTACGTCGATCTGTTCCAGTCGCACGGGGGATCGATGATCATGATCGCCAAGGGAAACCGGAGTCCGCAGGTGGCCGAAGCGTGCAAGAAGCACGGCGGTTTTTACCTCGGGTCGATCGGAGGGCCGGCGGCGCTTCTGGCCAAGGAGAACATCAAGAAGGTCGAGCTGCTGGAATATCCCGAGCTGGGGATGGAGGCGATCTGGAAGATCGAGGTCGAGGACTTCCCCGCCTTCATTCTTATCGACGACAAGGGAAACGACTTCTTCAGGCAGATCCTCGGGTAGGCGCCACGCGCGAGTCGCTTCGCGACGGCTGCTCGCTGCGCTGCCGTTCAAGCCGTGGCCGCGGAGCGCGCAAGTCCCGGGACGCTGCACGCCGGAGGCGGTACTGCTCGTCGTCCACTGCTGACCGCCGATCGACCCTGAAGCCCGGGACCAGTCTCGATGCTACACGAACGATTCCAGCTCGAAGCGGTTTTGATCGACGAAGCGGCCTTCCAGCCGCACGAAGTCTCCCGGGCGCAGGCGGTTGAATCTCTCCCGGGCCGCGCGGGGAGCGTTGAACGGCAGCGACACGAAGACCAGTCGGTCTCTGCGGTCCCGCAGCTCGAATGATCCGCGGCGCTGATCGACGTATTCGACCGTCCCCTCGAGACGGTCGAATCGTCCCGCCCGGCCGCCGCCGCGTTCCTGGACGCTTTCGCGAACCATGATGGAGTCGGCATACAGCCGGCCCTGACGGTCCGTCGCGGTCCGCACCGCGACGTAGTCGCCGGGCTCGAGATTGGACACGGCATATTCACGCTGGCGGTAGACCACGCGAGTCTGGCCGTCATAGCGTACCCTGCGCGGTCGTCCGTCGTCGGCAAGAATCTCGATCTCTCTCGCGCGCGAATCGATGTGCGCGATCTCGCCCGCGATTTCGTCCTGCGAACCGCCGTAGCTGCCGGGGCCACCGACATGGCCCAGCTCGTGGCAGCCCCCGAGAGCCAGAAGACCGAGCATCAGCGAGCCAAGTAACGATACGGCGCGTTTCACTGCCGTTTCCCCCTTTTTCCCCGGCACCCGGGCATGAATGCCCGGATCGCCGGCCCCGAGTCGTCGGCTTTTTCGACGTTTCGGCGGAGGCGATGTTAGCGAAACGATGCGGCGACGGGACAGGAAGCCCGGGCTTTGCGAGCGATCGCCTCAGATGCGGTAGAGGCGGGCGGCATTTTCTCCCATCAGCTTTGCCTTGGTCTCCGCCGGAAGATCCGTGCGCTCCATCACCTCTTTGACCGCGCCGGGGAACTTCGAGTCGCTGTGATTGTAGTCGCTGGCGAAGACGAGCCTTTCGGCACCGACGAAATCGGCGACGTACGGCAGCGTCTTCTCCTCGATTTCGAAGGCGTAAAACATCTGCTCGCTTCGCATGTACTCGCTCGGCGGCCTCGTGAGCCACGGAACCGTCGGGCGCAGGTATTCGAAATGCTCGTCGAGTCGCTCCATCCAGTACGGCACCCAGCCGGCCCCCGCTTCCATGAAAGCGACCCTGAGCCGCGGAAACCGCTCGAGGACTCCGCCGACGACCACGCAGAGGACCGCGATCATCTGCTCGAAGGGATGAGCCATGGCGTGCGTGAAGAACGGGTGATCGAAGCGCTCGGTTCCGGCCGGCACGCCGTCTCCCGCGCCGACGTGAATGCAGACCGGGACGCCGAGACGCTCGGCTTCGGCGAAAAAGGGATGGAGGTCCGGATCGTCGAGGTTTTTCCTCGATGCGGAGGTCGGCGGCACGGCGGCAGCGACGAAGCCCAGCTCCGTCACCGCGCGGCGCAGCTCCCTGACCGCCTCCGTCGGGTCCTGTATCGCCGTGAGCGCCACGCCCTTCAGCCGTCTCGGGTCGGCTTTGCAGTAGCCCGCCAGCCAGTCGTTGTAGACGCGCGCCACGGCACAGGCGAGGTCCTTGTCCTCGACGAAGGGGAGGCTGAGAAACGGCGACGTCCCGAAAAGGACCGCCGCGTCGATTCCCTCGAGGTCCATGTCGCGCAGCCGTGCAACGGGGTCGACCATTCCGCGGGTCGGAGCGGGAAGGCGGCTGCGCGGCGCGCCGACGAAGCCGCACCCCTTGCCCGTCGGCTTCGGCACGAGCTTGCCTTCGATCATGGTGAAGGCGACGCCGCGGTTGTCCTCGACCGCCTTCGGCGCGCGCGAGCGGTAGGGCTCGTCGAGCAGATCCGTCCAGGGAATGTTCCGCTCCAGGACATGGCCGTCGGCGTCGATGACGCGCATCGCGGCTTCACCTCACCTCGCCCGGAAAGAGCGTCGCGCCGCAGGTGCCGTTGACCTCTTGAATCAGGGCGTTGTCGCCGCCGACGTTCGCGTGAATGATCGCGGCGCCCCCCTGATACACGTCGATCGTGCCCGAGGTCAGCGCCTGAGCCGAGGCGGTGGCGCTGGGCTGCGAAAGGTCGACCTTGACGCCGCGCCTGGAGAAATAGCCGGCCTCCTGGGCCACGAGCAGCGGCAGATAGAGCGGCCCGTAAGCGGCGATCGCGACCCGGAGGCGGCTCTTCTCCGGCCCGGGATCCGCTGCCTGCGCCGCGCGCAACGGCAGCGGCGGCGCCGAAGCCGCGAACATCGCGACGACCAAAGCTGCGAGAAACCGGCCGGGCATCGTTCCCCCGGCGTGCTTATTTCGCCGCCAGAATGGCGGCGAGCCTGGAGACCATGGCGGGGCTCAGGCTGAACAGGTCGGCGACGATCCTGCCGACCTCTTCGCCGCCGAGGGGATTGACCTCGAGCCGCGCCTTTTTCGCCTCGGCGAGAAAATCGGGATCCTTGAGCGTGTCGGCGAACGCCTTGCGCAAAATCTGCACCCGGTCCCTGGGCGTGCCGGGAGTGGTGACGTAAACGCGCGTGATCGCGCTCGGAGCGATCGCGCCGTGCCGGATGATCTCCCTCGCTTCGTCTGTCTTCGCGAGCTCCAGCGCGCTCGGCACGCTGGAAAGCTCGGGAATCTTCTTCTCCGTCACCTGGAGGACGACATTGACGTCGCCGGCCTGGAGCGCTTTCGTCCACGTGACCTTGATCGACTCATAGGCCCAGCAGGCGCCCTGAAGCTCGCCGCCGTCCGCGGCCAGCCGTATGTCGGCGGTGCCTTTGTAACCCTCGACGAGCTGAACGGGCAGATTCAGCGTCGCCTTGATCGTCCGCACGACGTCGCTGGTGCTGTTGCCCGGTCCGAGCCCGCCCATCTTGATCGGCGCCCTGGCGGCCAGCCACTGATCCACCCGGGTGATACCGCTCTCCCGGCGCAGCGCGCACGCCACGTTGTCCTGGACCGGGACGCCGATCCACTCGAACTTGCGCACGTCGAAGTCGAATGCCTTCGGGTTCAACACCTGGCTGAGGATCAGGTAGCCGTTGAAGATCCCGAAGGTCAGGCCGTCGGGCTTCGCCGCACCGTGAATGTATTTGGCCGCGATGCGGGTTGCGGCTCCGGTCATGTTTTCCACGACGAAGGTGGGGTTGCCGGGAATGTGTTTTCCCATGTAACGCGTCACCGCCCGGGTATAGACGTCGAAGCCGCCGCCGGCCGTGCCGCCGACGATGGCGCGAATCGTCTTGCCCTTGTAGAAGTCGTCGCCGAAAAGGGGGGTGGAGAGCGAAAGGCTCAGAAACACCGCCACCACCGCCGTGAGTCTGCGCTTCATGGGCTTCACCTCCGAACCGCTCCATACTGGAAGTGCGCCCTTCTTGTCAATTGCGATCAGGGGCCTCGCCGGGTCGCCGCCGGGAGGCTCACCAGAATCACCGATCCGATGATCAGCGCCCCGGCCAGCAGCGTGCGCGCGCCCAGGGGCTCGGCGGCGAGAAAGTGGCCGAGCAGAACCGCGACCAGCGGGTTCACGTAGGCGTAGGTGGCGACCAGCGGCGTGGGCGCAACGCGCAACAGCCACACGTAAGCGACGAAAGCGCTCGATCCGACGACCGTGAGGTAGAGCAGGGCCCATGCGGAGCGCGCGGACACGGACGCGGCGTCGAAGCTGTTCCATTCGCCGAGCGCCATCGACAGCAGGGCCAGGGCCACGCCCCCCGTCAGCATTTCCATCGCGGTTCCGAGCAGGGGCGAGGCGGGCAGCTCGGCGTTCCTGCCATAGAGCGAGCCGGCCGCCCAGAGCAGCGACGCGAGCACGAGAACGGTCGATCCCGCCGCGCTCGCGTCCGAGGCCGGACTCTCCGGCGCGCCGACGAGCAATGCGACACCGCCGAAGCCCAAGAGGACGCCTGCGGCGGCGACCGCCCGCGGCCACCTGCCCCGCGGCCGGAAGGCGTCCAGCAGGACGAGCCACAGCGGCACGGTCGAGACCACGAGGGCCGCGAGGCCGGACTCCACGAATTGTTCCGCCCAGACAACGCCTCCGTTGCCGCCGACGAGAAGAAAGAGGCCGATGATGCCGGCGTTGACCCACTCGCGGGCTCGCGGCGCGGGATCGCCGCGCAGACGTCGCCACGCGTACAGCGCTCCGCCGGACACAAGAAAGCGCGCAGCCGCCATCAAGAAAGGAGGCGCGGTCTCGACCGCGAAACGGATCGCGAGGTAGGTCGAGCCCCAGATCAGGTAGACTGAAATCAGGGCTGCCCAGATAGCGGGCAGCGGGGCGCCGTACCGCGTCGAGCGCGAGGCGGAGCGCGGCACCTACAAGGCACCTTCCAGTCGGAGAAGCCAGCGTTTGGCGGCGAGGCCCGCACCGCCGCTGTAGCCGCACAGCGAGCCGTTGCTGCCGAGAACCCGGTGGCAGGGGATGACGATCGGCACCGGGTTGCGCGCGAGCGCCTGGCCCACGGGTCTGCTCGCTCGCGGCTTTCCCAGCGCGCGCGCAACCTCCTGGTAGGTCCGCACCTCGCCCGGGGCGATCCGGCATGTGACCTCCAGAACCCGCCTCTGAAAAGACGTCAGCTCCGTCAGGTCGACGGCGACGTCGAAGCGCGTGCGCCGGCCCCGGAAATAATCGCGCAGTTGCGCCAGGATCGGCGCGACCGCGCGCGGATCGTTCTTTACCCGGGCGCGCGAACCGAGTCGGGCCAGAAACGACGGCTTCGGCCTTCCGAACTCGAGTGCCCAGAGGCCGCGCGGGGTCACGGCAGCGAAAAGCGGCCCCAGCGGAGAGCGCATTTCGCCCCACAGGATCGGCGGAGCTTCCCGCGAAAACCATTGCTCGATGCGGTCGCGCGAACGGGAAAGAGCCTCGCGGGGCGGGGTCCGCAGCACCGAACGCAGGGCTTCCCCGACGGCACGATCTCTGTCGTAGCTTCGCTTCTCCATGCTCATTTCTCCAAAGCCGAGCGCAGGCTGCGGATCGCCCGGGAGACGTTGGCGCGTGCGTTTTGTTCCGTGCAGCCGAGTATTCGGGCAATTTGCCGGTAATCGAGTTCCTGGAGGTAACGCAGCGTAAGACAGGCTTTCTGCTTCACCGGCAGCCGTTCGACCAGCCGCCGCAGGCTTTTCCGGCCCTCGTTCTCGTCTTCCGTCCAGCCGGCCGTTTCGGCTTCCTCGAACGGCGCGTAGCGGTCACGTCGCTTTTTTCTCTGCCTGAGCCTCGTGCAGGCGCAGTTGGTCGCGATCTTGTAAAGCCAGGCCCGGTGATTGCTGGAGGGACGCAGCTTCGGATAGGCCCGGTAGGCCCGCAGAAACACCTCCTGGGCCAGGTCCTCGGCGTCCGCCGCTCGATCTTCCCGGCCGTCGACGCCGAGCAGCCGCCAGAGATAGCCGAGAATCTCGTCGTGGTAGCGCTCGATCAGGAGCTCGAAAGGGGCAGCCATGGGTTCGACATAACGTATAACTACAAAACCGCCCGTTTGTGAACCACGTAAAAAAGCAGTTTCCGGTTCGCGCTATCCGGTCAGTCCGCTGTCAGCAGCAAGCGGTGAGCAGAAAATGCAATCGTGCTAGGCTCTTGCGCCTTTGCCGGGAAAAGACAGGTTCGAGGTTCGAAGCGTGGACCGGGGACGAAGACCGGCGCGAACGGAAATTGCGGATTGCGGAAAAATTCGGTTTCGGGTTCCTGGTTCTTGCCGCCGCGAAGCGGACGGCTTGAACGGAGCGAAGCGATTGAACGGCTTGAACGTTTTGAACGGGAGCGAAGCGACTAACAGCGGCTAGCCTCGCTTCCCTCCTTCTATGACAAGGAATTGTCCCGCGAACCGGACCCGGTGACGTCTTCTCAGGAACAGGTACTGCTCGTACAGCCTCAATCGTCGTTGAGCGAGGGAACAGGTGTCGTCGAAAGCTTTCCTGGCTCGCCGTTCGAGCCTTCGTATCTCGAGGTAGTCAGCCATTGCAGAGTTGAGGGTCTTCTTCATGCTGTCCCGGAAGAGCAAAGAGCGTGCAATCTGGAAAGCTCGATTTTTCAGCAACCTGGCCGGGGTATCCGGGCCGGCCGATGACGTGTTTCGGCACTCAACCGCTCCGAGTGCCCCGGCACGTCACTCTGGATGGTCAAAACTCAATGTTTTCCGCCAGTTGGCCTGGCAGGGCGCTTGCAATTCTCCAGATCGGGCAATTCCCTGAGAGGTAAGGGGAGATGATCTTCGAAGTGATTTACCGCAACAAGGCAGCCGGCGACAAAAAGAAGCGGAGCCTTTTTCTGGAAAAGAGCTCGCTTCCGGAACGCGCCGAAGTCATCGACCTTCTTACCCGTGCGACCGAAGGGAATTTCGAGGAACAAAGCATCGAAGTTCAGGAGTGCAGCCCGATCGACATACGCGTGCTGCGCAACCTGGAGATTCCCGTCCATCGACTGAACGCGGCCGGCCAGCAAGCGCATGGGTGAAACTTTTCGGGTTCCGGCCGGCCGTATCGGAAGGCGAAAAGCACGCCGGTCAGCCCGGCTTCTGGTTGTCTAGGCCGCTATCCGGGCTTTTCGCCTGGGCTTCGCCGACGAACGCCTTCAGGCCGCTCGCCAGCTCCCGCAGCCGGCGATTGACTTCGCCGTTGAAGGTGCCCTCCTCGTCCGGCATGCCGGCGCGTACGCCGCTGAGCAGCTCGATCCCCTCGTCGATGGTGCGGACCGGGTAGATGTGAAATCGGCCCTGCTCCACGGCCTCGATGACGTCCGCGCGCAAGAGCAGGTTGCGGCAGTTGGCCTCGGGGATCATCACTCCTTGCCTGCCGGTGAGGCCCATGACCCGGCAGACGTCGAAAAAACCCTCGATTTTTTCGTTCACGCCGCCGATCGCCTGCACCTGGCCCCACTGATTGACCGAGCCCGTCACGGCGATGTCCTGGCGCAGCGGGATATTGGCGAGGCGCGACAGGAGCGCGTAAAGCTCGGTCGACGAAGCGCTGTCCCCCTCGACACCCGCGTAGGATTGCTCGAAGCAGATGCTCGCGGAAATGGTGAGCGGCTTGTCCTGGCCGTAGCGGTTGCGCAGGTACCCTGCGAGAATCAGCACTCCCTTGTCGTGGATGCTGCCGCTCAGCCGGGACTCGCGCTCGATGTTGATCAGCCCGCTCTGTCCCATGGCGACGCTGGCCGTCACGCGCGACGGGCGGCCGAAAGCGTATCCGCCCAGCTCGAGAACCGACAACCCGTTGACCTGTCCGACCTTCTTGCCATCGATGTCGATCAGGATCGTGCCTTTGGCGATCAGCTCCCGGATCTCTTCTTCGATGCGATTCGAGCGGAAGACCCGGTTTTCGAGCGCCCGCTGGACGTGGCGCGCGGCCACGAGGCGCGCGCCTTCCTGCCGTGCCCAAAAGGCGGCTTCGCGCACGACGTCGGCGATCTCGGCGTAAACCGCCGAAATCTTCTCGCGGTCTTCCGCCCGGCGCGCGCCGAACTCGATCATCCTCTCCACGGCGCCGCGGTCGAAGTGCGGCAGCTTCTCTTCGCGGCAGATCTTGGCCACCCAGCGCGGGTAGGTTTGGAGGTGGGTTTCTTCGAGCTCCATGGTGCCGCGGAAATCGGCCCGGAGCTTGAAGGTCTCCCGGAACTCTTCGTCATAGGTGTACAGGAGGTAATACAGGAACGAGCTGCCGACGGCGATGACCTTGGTATCGATGCTCACCGGCTCCGGTTTCAGGCCGGAAGTCGAGAACAGCGCGAACGGCTCGTACGTTTCGATCTCGATGCGCCCGCTCTTGAGGGTGCGCTTGAGGACTTTCCAGACGGCCGGTTCCGTGATGGCGTCGTCGAGGCTGAAGATCAGGTAGCCGCCGTGGGCGCGGAGCAGCGAACCGGAGCGGATGCGGGTGAAATTGGTGACGAGGCGCCCGAAGCGGTCGACCACGCGCTCGATGGTCCCGAACAGGTTGAGATACGTGGGCGAGGTCTCGACGAGAACCGGAGCTCCCCGGGTTTCGGCGTTGTCCACGACTACGTTGACCTCGTACTCGAGAAACGGATCGCGCTCGCGCGGCGGCGCGGCGAACGGCATGAACGGCACCGGCCGCTCGGCTTCCTTGAAATCGTCCAGGTGATCGAGGATGTGGCTTTTGACCTCCTTGAGATACGTCGCGACCTCCTCGTTGGCCATCGCCGCTTCGATCTCCCGCAACAGCGGCTCCAGGAGGTTCTCGCAGAAACGCCGCTCCACGAGCCGGATGTCGGCTTCCAGCTCGCGTATCACCTCCTGTTGCCGGCGCCCGAAGCGCTCCATTTCCGCGGCAAGCTCCTGCTGCCGGCGCCCGATCTCTTCCTGCTCGGCGGGGCTCAGCCGGGCGAATTCCTCCGGACTCTCCATCGGCTTGCCGCCGATGATCGGGATGAAAAAGATCTGGCCGCCGGGTCCCGCCTGGACGACGAAGCCTTTCTCGCGGGCGAGCCGCTCGAACGCCGCATTGATCTCCTGCGCCCGGCGGTTGTACTTCTCCCTGAGCTGCGCTTTTTCCTTGTCGAACGCCTCCTGCCGGAAGGCCTTGGGCAGCTCCTCCCTGAGCGTCCGCACGAGCTCGTGCATTTTCCGTTTGAGGGCCGATCCCTGGCCGGCGCGGAGGTAGATCGCCCGGGGGGCGTCGGCGTGCTTGAAATTGTGGACGTACACCCAGTCGCCGGGCGTCTCGCGCTGCGCCGACCTCTCGGCGATCCATTCCTGAAGCGCCCGCAGGTTCTCCACGCCCGTGAGCCCCGAGACGAAGACGTTGTATCCCCGCCCCGAGAGGCCGAGCCCGAGCTCGAGGGCCGCCAGCGCGCGGTTCTGGCCGGCGAAATCCTCGAGCGACACGACGTCCTCGGTCGTCGAGAACGACTCGTCGAGCTTCACGCGGAAACGCAACTGCTCCGGGGTGAGCTCGCGCGGCGGCTCCGCATTTCGAAGGCCGGCGGAATCCGCGGGGTCCGGGCCCGCCTCAACCATGGTTGCGTCCTCCACCGCTTTTCTTCACCTTGGGCAGCGTCACCCGCAGAACGCCTTCCTTGAATTCGGCCTCGATCGCGTCCTTGTCGACGGAATCCGGAAGCGTCATCCGGCGCATGAACGCGCCGGAGTAGCGCTCCTGAAAATGGAACTTGTAGCCGCTCTGGGTTCGCTCGGAAGAGCGCTCGCCGCGCAATATGAGATCCCTGCCCTCCAGCTCCACCTTCACGTCTTCCTTCTTGACTCCGGGCAGATCGACCTCGAGAACGTACGCGTCCGGGGTTTCCGAAAGATCGATCGACGGGCTCCATACCGGCACCGGCCGGCTGAATCCCCATGGCCGGTGAATGATCTCGTCGAACAGCCGGTCGACTGCGTCCGAGAGCCGCTGGAAATCCGCCGGAACGGACAGCCATTTTCTTTCATCTGCCATGGACGGTAGCCCTCCGACATAAAATCAACGTCATATCCCGTCGCCTGTCAACAGCTCATGATCATCGCGGGCCCCGGAGGGAGTTATGTTGGTCAGCTCGTAACGCAGACACCGTATCCCGGTGGCTCGCAGGCCCCTCTCCCCGAGAGCGGGTTGCCCCCGGCTCTCGGCCTGCTTTCGGCGGACTCTCCACCTGCCAATAAGCCCCTTGGCAACCGGGAGTCCCCTTGACTGTTCGCCCGGCGGGATTAAATTTGCACCGGATTTCGTGGCAAAGGAGGTGAAGATCATGAGAGCGTTGGTCCCGCGTGGCCTGTTCGACGAGCTCACCAGCTGGCACAGGGATATCGACGAGCTCTTCGACCGTTTCTTTTCCTCCTTCGGGAGCGATTTCCTGTCCCCTAGCCGGACCTGGTGCCCCGCGACGGACGCCTGCGTGAAGGACGGGCGGTACATCATCCGGATGGACCTGCCCGGCGTAGATCCCAAGGACCTTGATCTCTCGGTGGTCGAGGGGACGCTCACGGTGAAGGGCGAGCGCAAGCTGGCCCAGGAGATGGAGGGCGCCGTCTACGACTACAGGGAGATCGGCTACGGGCGATTCGAGCGGAGCCTGCCGCTGCCGAAGGGCGTCGATGCCGAGAAGATCACTGCGCGCTACGAGCACGGCGTCCTGGAAATCTCGATGCCGGCGGCCGAGCTCGCCGGGAGGAAGATCCCGATCGAGGTCGGAGCTAGCGAGGTCAAGCAGCTGAAGGCGGCTTGATTTCGCCTGCGTACCAGCCCGGACTCGAGCAGAAAGAACCTCCGGAACGGGGGTTCTTTTTTTTAAAAACCGCCGTTGCCGCGCCGCGCGTCACTCGTCTTTACCGAAATCCAGCAAACCCTGGAACTCGAGCCCCTCGATCTCCTGGAGCGTCTTGCCCGCGATCCCCTGCAGGTCTCCGTACATGCCGACCGTGGCCTGCATGACCCGGTCGATCTGCTCCTCGCGCTTGGACCACTGCCTGGTGATGGCTTTTTTCTCGCGATCCAGATCCTCGCGCATCGAGGAGAACGCCTCGACGATCGCCTGAATTCGCTGGCGGAACCGCGGCCCGGTGAGATACCGGTAGACCATCTCCATCTTGGTCTGCTGCCCTTCGGAGGCCTGGCGCGCGCAGGCGATCTCGATCAGCGTCTGCCGGAGCGTGAGAGCGACCGGGAGGGCGACCTTGGGATGAGCGACCCAGACCTGGTCCACAAAACCGAACATCTCGACGTCCTTCGGAAGGGCCTGGCTGACGATCACGGCGATCTCCGCCTTGGCGGCCCTCTGGTCCTCCCGTAGCTTCGGCAGCCAGGAGTCGCTCCAGTTCTTCGTCCGTTTCGACTCCCACAAGATCGTCCCGCAGGGCTGGCCGGCCGGACCGACCACGCGCTGCAGGACGTCGCCGCCGAATTCGCCTTTGGGCACGGGCTGGACGAGGTCGCGGGGAAATTTCGCGGCGAGCATCTCTTCGAGCTCCAGCTCCAGAACCTCGCCTTGAAGCTGCTGCGAGCCCTGCTCGGCCTTGCGCTTGAGGTCCTCGATCTGTCTTTGCATGGAGGCGATCGTCTGCTCCTT
Organism: Candidatus Zixiibacteriota bacterium; assembly: GCA_035574315.1. Taxonomy (NCBI): domain Bacteria; kingdom Pseudomonadati; phylum Candidatus Zixiibacteriota; species Candidatus Zixiibacteriota bacterium. The sequence goes on along the minus strand of DATLYW010000047.1, from coordinate 114,827 downwards.
TTCCATCACCTTCAGGCGCAGCTCCTCCTCGGCTTCCCTGCGCGCCTTGTCGCGGGCGGCTGACAGATGCTCCTGGACCCTCTTCTCGATCGTCAACTCCATCTCCCGGCGCTGGTCGTCCAGCTCGCGCTGCCTGCGCAGCGCCTCGGCCTGCGCCTGTTGCGCCTCCAGGAGCTTGGCGTCGCGTTCCTTCAGAAGCTCGTGGAGCTCGACGACCTCGCGGCTTTTACTCTCCAGGTCCTGCGACAGGGCGAGCCGCGCCTTCTTCTGCTCCTCCGCGGCGATCCTGGCGCGCTCCTGCTCCAGGCGCGCGGCCACCTGCTCGTCCAGCGCTGCCCGCGTCTTCTCGAGCGCCGCCTCGCGCTCCTTCAGCGCCTTTTCCCGGCGCGCCATCTCGCTGTCCTTCTGCACGAGGCGCTGCTCGTAGTCACGCCGCACCGATTCCAGCAGCGGGGCGGCCAGCGATTCGGTAAGCTTGATTTCGGACTTGCACCGGGGACAAACGACGGTCGGTTCTGTCATCGAAGCGCTCCGTGAAAGCGGAAAGAAAAAAACGACGGAGTTCGGATCGAGACGGATTCTAGACGAAACAGCCGCTCCTGCCAACAGGGCGGGCGAAGGATTTCGCCACCGAACGCGACGCTATCCCGCCCTTTGCAGCGCCGGAACGGCGGCGGGAAGGAAATAGGAGGCGGGGATCCTGAAGCCGTGTCTTTCGAGTCGCTTCATGAACGTGGGCATCACGCCGGTCGCATGAAAGTCGCCGATCACCTTTCCCGTCTCGTCGACATCGGTCTGCTCGAACGTGAAGATGGTCTGGGTGGTGACGGCGTTTCCTTCCATGCCCGTGACCTCGGCGAGCTCCACCAGCTTGCGGGTGCCGTCGCTCAGGCGCGCGAGCTGGATGACCACGTCGAGCGCCGAGGCGATCTGCTCGCGCAGCGCCCGTTCGGGAAGGGCCAAGCCCGCCATGAGCATCATGGTCTCCAGGCGCGAGAGCGCGTCTCGGGCGCTGTTCGCGTGGATCGTGCTGATCGAGCCGTCGTGACCGGTGTTCATGGCCTGCATCATGTCCAGCGCCTCGCCGCCGCGAACCTCGCCGACGACGATCCGGTCGGGGCGCATCCGGAGCGCGTTGCGTACGAGGTCGCGCTGCGTCACCATCCCGGTTCCCTCGATGTTGGGAGGGCGGGTTTCCAGCCGCACGACGTGGCGTTGCTGTAGCTTGAGCTCCGCCGAGTCCTCGATCGTGATGATCCGCTCCTTGGAGGAGATGAAGTTGGAGAGGCAGTTGAGCAGCGTGGTTTTTCCCGACCCGGTGCCGCCGGAGATGAGAATGTTCAAACGCGATTTGACGCACGCTTCGAGGATCTCGGCGACCCGCTGCGGGATCGACTGCAGGCGGATAAGATCGTTCATCGTCAAGCGCTCCGCGCCGAAGCGGCGGATGGAGAGGATGGGGCCGTCGAGCGCCAGCGGAGGAATGACGGCGTTCACGCGCGAGCCATCCGGCAGTCGGGCGTCGACCATCGGGGAGTGCTCGTCCACCCGCCGTCCGACCCGGGTGACGATGCGCTCGATGATCTGCATGAGATGGGCGTCATCCCGGAACCGGACCGACGTCTCCTCGAGCCTTCCGTGGCGCTCGATGTAGACGCTGGCATGCGTGTTGACCAGAATGTCGGTGATCTCGGGGTCCTGCATCAGGCTTTCGAGCGGTCCCAGGCCGAAGACCTCGTTTTCCACGTCGACAATCAGCCGCTCGCGGTCCGCGTAGTTCAGGGCGACCGCCTCGGACATGACCAGGTCTTCGAGCACGCGGCGGACCTCGCTTTCCACGCGGGGGCTGTTGATCGCGGAGAGCTTCGACAGATCCAGGCGATCCAGCAGCTTTCGATGGATCCGGACCTTGAGCTCGTCGTAGGTTTGCTTGTCCGAGATCGGCCGTCCCCAGGATTGCTCCTGCTCGCGGGCCGTTCGATACCCGTTCACAGCCTCACCTCTTCCGGCCGGACCAGCGACAGGTCCAGCTTTCGGCTACAGAAAACGCAACCGTTGTGCCAAACCGCTCGAGGGTGCCCCGCGGAGACGAAAGGTCCGGATGGCTTTTTTTTCCGGCGCGTCGAAGCCGAAATGCGAAAAAACGCCGGGAAAATTCCGAGCCTTCGGAAACAGATCGCGGCCGAGACCTCCGAGGCCGGCTGCTTCGTGCGGTTCAAATATTCAAGTAGGTTCAAATCGTTCAAGCCGTTCAATCGCTTCGCTCCGTTCAAGCCGTGCAGGTTCCGGCCCTCTTTCGATCGATGCCTGTCTGCCGATGAGCTCCGTGGCGATCGTTTTCGTCCGGACGCGCTGGACAATTCTCCCGGTTCCGGTCTACATAGGAAAGCGTTCGAAGGTCGGGAATTTTCAGCTTCTATTGATTGGAGGTGGCGGGATGACGCAGGTCGTGGGACGGCCGACGCCGAGAATCGAGGGCCCGCTGAAAGTGACGGGGAAAGCGCTTTACAGCGCCGACGTGAAGCTGCCGGGGCTGCTCTGGGGAAAGTGTCTGAGGAGCCCGATCGCCTACGGCAGGATCAAGCGCGTCGATACCGGCAGGGCCCGGCAGGTTCCCGGAGTTCACGCCGTGATTACGGGGCAGGACGTCGCCGGCCGGCGCATCGGGCGTTGCATCTACGACACCCCGGTGCTCGCCGACGGCGTGGTCCGGTTCGTCGGCGAGAAAGTGGCGGCGGTAGCCGCCGAAACGGAGGAGGCGGCCGAGCAGGCGCTCGACCTGATCGACGTCGAGTACGAAGAGATGGAGCCGCTGCTCGATCCGCTCGAAGCCGTGAAGCCGGGCGCTCCGCTCCTCCATCCCGACCTGCCGTCGTACAAGGGACTGCCGGTTCCGGTCGAACGGCCCAGCAACGTGTTCGCCTCCCTGAGGTGGGGCAAGGGCGATATCCAGGCGGGCTTTGCCCAGTCGGACCTGATCGTCGAGAACACCTTCACCACCCAGGCGACGCACCAGGCCTATCTCGAGCCGCACGCTTGCGTGGTTCGGGCGGACCCGTCGGCCGGCGCGGAAGTGTGGTGCTGCAGCAAGACGCCCTTCGCCGTTCGAAACCAGCTCTCCAACTGCACCGGAGTGCCCAAGGAGAAATTCGTTTTTCATCCGATGCACATCGGCGGGGACTTCGGCGGCAAGGGCGGGTTCATGGACGTCGCGGTCTGCTACTATCTTTCGCTGCGAAGCGGCCGGCCGGTGAAGATGGTCATGGACTACGGGGAAGAGTTGCTCGCGGCCAACCCGCGCCATCCGGCGATCATCAAGGTCAAGACGGGCGTCCGGAAGGACGGGACGATCCTCGCGCACCACATGGACTTCCTTTTCGACAGCGGCGCATACGGCTCGATGAAGCCCGCCGGGTACCTGATCGGGCCGCAGAACTGCGCGGGGCCTTACCGGATCGCGAACTGCCTGATCGAGGAGCGCCTGGTCTACACGAACAAGGTGCCCTGCGGCCACATGAGGGCTCCGGGCGATCCGCAGGGTTTCTTCGCCAACGAGAGCCAGCTCGACATCGTGGCGCGGGCCCTCGGGCTCGATCCTGCGGATTTCAAGCGAAGAAACCTGCTGCACGACGGGGAGGAAACGTCGATCGGCGGCCGCATCGCGCACGTCCGCGGCGTCGAGGCGCTGGACAAGGCGCTTCGGCTTGCCGGCTACCAGAAGCCCAAGGCGAAGAACGTCGGCCGCGGGCTCGCATTTTCCGAGTGGAGCCCGAGCGGCGGCGAGGGAAACGTCTTCGTCACGATCGAGCGGACGGGGAGGATCAAGGTCTCCTCGCCGGTGGTCGATCAGGGAGCGGGGGTGTTGACGGTGATCGTGGAAGTCGTGGCCGAGGAGCTCAGGGTTTCCCCCGACCGCATCGAGCTGGCGCAGCTCGACAGCAGCACCGTGCCGAGCGACGGCGGGGTCGGAGGCAGCCGGGCGACGCGGGTCTACGGCAATGCGGCCTACGATGCCGGCGTCAAGGCACGAAACGAGCTGCTTGCGGCCGCGGCGGAAAAGCTCGGAGTCGATCCCGGGGAGCTGGAGCTCGCCGGCGAAGCGGTGATTCATCCGCGGTCCAGAAGGCGGATGAGCTTTGCCGAGGTCGTGGAGGCCCGAGGAGCGGAGATCTACGTCGGCGGCTACTACAAGAGCTCGGAGAAGTCCCACGACGCGTCGATCTCGGCGCAGATCGCGGAAGTTCACGTCGATCCCGAGACCGGCCGGGTGACGCTCAGGAGCATGGTTTCGGCGCACACCACGGGCAAGGTGATCAACCCGCTCATGCACCAGGGGCAGATCGACGGCGGCGTGGTATTCGGCCTGGGATACGCCCTGACCGAGGAATTGTCGTTCGACGGCGGCAAGGTGACGACCACGAATTTCGGCGAGTTCAAGATCCCGAACATTCGCGACATCCCGCCGCTCAAGACCGCGGTGATGGAAAACGTGCCCTGCGGGCCCGGGCCGTACAACAGCCTGGCGATCGGCGAGGTGGCGAACGTTCCCACCGCCGCGGCCGTAGCCAACGCCATCCACGACGCCTGCGGCGTGAGGATCACCTCGCTGCCGATCACCGCCGAGAAGATCTATACCGCTTTGAAGAGCCGCCGCTGACGCCGTTCCGTACGCTCAGCGCGCCAGGAGGGCGACGGCCTCGACGTGGAACGTGTGGGGAAAGAGGTCGATCGGCTGAACGCGCTCCAGACGGTAGCCGCGCCGGGCCAGCGCCGCGAGATCGCGCGCCAGCGTGGCCGGGTCGCAGGAGACGTAGACGATCCGGGCCGCTCCCAGCGAGGCGATCGATTCCTGGATTTCCTTGGCTCCGGCGCGCGGCGGGTCGAGCACGATCTTCGCGAAGCGCTCGCCGCGCCGTGAGAGACTTTCGACCGCGTCCGGAACGCGGGCTTCCATCCAGCGGATGTTCGCGAGCCCGCCGCGCTGAGCGTTGTGCCGGGCGCTTTCCATCGCCACCCGCGATCCCTCGACGGCGACGACCTCCCCGGCGCGGCGCGCGATGGGCAGCGTGAAGTTGCCGGCACCCGAGTACAGCTCGAGAACGCGGTCGGCCGGGCCCGGTTCCGCCGCGTCGAGCAGCTCGCGCACGAGGACGCGATTTCCCTCGGGGTTCACCTGCGTGAAGACGTCGGCTTCGACCCGGAGATCGACTCCGGGCTCGGGCGCCAGCGATACGCGGGTTTCCCCCCAGGCCCTGCGGGTCCCGCCGCCGGTCGCGACGAGGCCGCGAAGCCGAGGCTCGCGCCGCAGAAGCGCTTCGGCGGCGGCGTCGGGGCGGTGAAAAGGCGCCGACCGGCGCAGAACGGCGACCAGCTCGTCGGGACCGTCTCCCGCGACCACCTCCAGCTCCTCCGCTTCGGTCCGGATGTCCCGGGCCCAGGCGCGCAGCGCTTCGAGGACGCCGTTGACGGGTTCAGCGGCGATGAGACAGGAATCGATCTCGACGAGCGCTCGCGACCGGGCGCGGCGGAAACCGATCCGCCCGTCGTCGGCGAGCGCCAGCCGGACGCGACGCCGGTAGTGATACTCCCGCGGCGAGGCGAGGATGGGGCGCACCTCGAAGGCGGTGAGCTTGCCGATTCTTCGCAGCGCCTCTTCCACGCACTTTTGCTTGGCGTCGAGCTGGGCGCGGTAGCGGACATGCTGCCAGGGACAGCCGCCGCACTGCGCGAAATACGGGCAGGGGGGCGCCTGGCGCTCGGGCGACGGGCGCAGCACCTGCAGGAGCTCGGCCGTCGCGTACCGCCGATGCATGTCCCGGATCCGCGCGACGACCCTGTCGCCGGGGGCGGCTCCGCTGACGATGACGGCGCGACCCTCATGGCGGCCGATGCCGCCCGGGCCGTAAACGAGCCCGTCGATCTCTAGCGAGATCTCGTTTTTCGGGGTAGGCTGAACCATCGCTCGGGCGCTCTCCGATCCCGATATCCTTTCTATAGCACAGGGAGGACGCCGGTCCATGGAAGCCGCAAACGACCCCCGCTTGCTCAAAGGCATCGACGAGTTCAACCGGCAGCTCTTCTTCGAGTGCCATGAAACGCTCGAGGCGATCTGGCTGGAGCACCACGGCGAGGATCGGGCTTTCTATCAGGGCATCATTCAGATCGCCGCCGGCTATTTCAAATGGCAGCAGGGGGTGCCGGCGGGCGCGCTGAAGCTCTGGCGCGCGGGACTGGAGAAAATCGCGGCTTACGGGCCGGCCCATCTCGGGATCGATCTCGATTCGCTGGCGCGGCAGGTGAGGCGCGACCTCGTGGAAGTCGAAGCGTGCCGGGAAAGCGGGACCGAGGCGCGGCTGGGCACTCCAGCGATTCGCCTGGCCGGCCGACGCCCGACATGATCCGCTGCATCGACGTCCGCAAAGCCTACCCGCAGGGCGAAGGAGAGCTCACGGTGCTCGCCGGCGTCTCGCTCGAGGTGCCGCGGGGGCAGTTCGCGGTGATCATGGGCCCGAGCGGCTCCGGCAAGAGCACGCTGCTGCATCTCATGGGGGGCCTGGACCGGCCCACCTCCGGAGACGTGGTGGTCGACGAGCGGGTGGTCTCCCGAATGGACGACGACGCGGTGACGGTTTTTCGCCGCACGCACATCGGCTTCGTCTTCCAGTTCTTCAACCTGCTTCCCACCCTGACGGCGCTCGAGAACGTCGCCCTGCCGCTGATCCTCGACGGGCGCGCCAAGGCCGACGCCGAGCGCAAGGCGGAGTCGCTGTTGGAGAGCGTCGGCCTGGCGAATCGCCGGAGCCACCTTCCCGAGGAGCTTTCGGGAGGGGAGATCCAGCGCGTGGCGATCGCCCGCGCGCTGGCGTTCGACCCGCCGTTCCTGCTCGCCGACGAGCCCACCGGAAATCTCGACTCGAAAACCGGCGAGGCGGTGCTCGGGCTGCTCCGGCGAATCCACCGCGAGCGGGGATGCACGATCGTGATGGTCACCCACAGCCCGGAGGCCGCCCGCTGCGGCGAGCGGCTCGTTTGCTTGCGCGACGGCCGGATCGAGGAAGACGCTGGGTGATACCGCGATTGTTCGCCTATCTGTCGTGGCGCGATTTCGGGCGTCACCGGTTGAGAACGGTCCTGACCTTCACCGGCATCGCGCTGGGGATCGCGGTGATCGTGGCGATCGCCATCGTCAACCGGTCGCTCAGCAGCTCGTTCCAGACGACGATCGACCGCATCGCGGGCAAGGCGGTCCTGCAGGTCTCGAACGGCGAGAGCGGGCTGCGCGAGTCGCTGTTCGCGGCGGTGCGCGATACGCCCGGCGTGCAGGCCGCCGCCGCCGTCGTGGAGGGGTTCCTGCCGGTGGGCGGCTCGGAGCACGAACGGCTGTACGTTCTCGGCGTGGACCTGCTCACCGATTTCGCGGTTCGCGACCATCCCTTCGCCGGCGCGGACTTTACGTACGAGCGGGCGCTCGATTTCATCGCCAACCCGGACTCGATCGCGATCACCGAGTCGTTCGCCCGGCGCTTCGGCCTCGTTCGGGGCAGCCGCCTTGAGCTCACGACCAGCCACGGGAAAGCGCTCTACACGGTCCGGGCGCTGCTGAAAGAAGAAGGGACGGCCAGGGTGTTCGGCGGCAATTTCGCCCTCATGGACCTGCCGGCGGCCCAGCGCGCGCTCGGAAAGTCGGAGAAGCTCGACGTCGTCGATATCACCGTCGAGCCCGGGGAAACGATCGAAGCGGTGCGCGAGCGGCTCGAGCGGCGGCTTCAGGGAAGCGCGCAGGTCGAGCGGCCGCGCAAGCGCGGCGAGCAGATCGAGCAGCTCCTTACCTCGTTTCGCGTCGGGCTGTTCTTCGTCAGCCTGATCGCGCTCTTCGTCGGCTATTTCCTGATCTACAACACGGTGGCGGTTTCGGTGGTGCAGAGGCGTCGGGAGATCGGCACGCTCAGGTGCCTGGGGCTGCGCCGCCGCGACCTGGTCAGGCTGATCGTCGCGGAATCGCTGACGCTCGCGCTGGCGGGCTCCGCCGCCGGCGCGGCTATGGGCTGGCTGCTGGCTCGCGCCGCCCTGATCGCCGTGGGGGAGACCGTCGGGAATCTCTTTTCGCTCGTGGACCTCGGCGCGGAGCGCCTGGGAGCGGGCGAGGCGGCTCTCGCCGCGGCCTGCGGAAGCTTCGTGGCGGTCCTCGCGGCTCTCCATCCCGCGCTCGAAGCGGCGCGCATCAGCCCGCTCGAGAACGCGCGCCAGTCGGGATGGCGGCCCGCGATCCGCCGCAGGCGGCCCTGGAGCACGCTCGCGGCGGCGGCCTGCTTTTGCCTCTCGCCGGGGCTGATCCTCGGATCTCCGAAGCTCGCCGGCCCCGTGGCGCAGTTCAGCATGGGCGTGGCGGCCATGCTGTTGTTCCTGTTGGGGCTGGGGCTGCTCTGCCCGGCGATTACCGCGCGGGCGGCGCCGTGGCTGTGGCGGGCTGCGGCCGCGGTCCGCGCGCCGTCGTGGGCCGAAGCGCGGCTGGCCTCCGACAGCCTGGGCCGGAACCCGGCGCGCGCCGGGATCACGGTGGCCACGATGGTGATCAGCCTGGCCGCGATCTTCACGATCGCGGCGTTCGTGAACAGCGTCCGGGGCTCGCTGCTCGCGTGGGTCGACCAGATGGTCACCGCGGACCTGATCGTCAGCTCGGGAGCCCGAACCGCGGGCCCCCGCAACGTGCCGCTGAGCGAGGAGCCGGCGGCGGGATTGAAAAGGATCCCCGGAGTGCGCACGGTCGACCTCTACCGCCTCGTCCGCTCCACCTACCGCGGCCGGCCGATCCTGATCGAATCATTCTCGGCGCGCGACTCCGCGGCGGTCCGGACGCTGCCGATGGCGGCCGGAGACGGAAGGGAGACGCTCGAGAAGATGGGTGAAGGGCTGGGGGTGGTCGTCAGCGAGAGCTTCCAGAGCAAGTTCGGCACGGCGCCGGGCGACGTGGTGGAGCTGCCGACGCCTTCCGGAAAGGTCGCGTTCCGCGTTCTCGGCATCTACGTCGACTATTCCTCGGACATCGGCAGCGTGCTGCTCGACCGCGCGCTTTACAAAAAGTACTGGGGCGACTCGCTCGTGGATGCCTTCGATCTATGGCTCGAGCCCGGCGCCAGCCCTCGGGCGGTGACCGAGCGGATCAAGCGGGAGTACGGCGAGAAGTACCAGCTTTTCGTCAGCACCCACGGCGAGCTCAGGGATGCGGTGGTTCACATCATGGAGCAGTCTTTCGCCGTCAACTACGCGGTCGAGATCGTGGCGGTCGTGGTCGCGATCTTCAGCGTCATCAACACTCTGCTCGCCTCGGTGCTCGATCGCGCCCGCGAGATCGCCGTGCTGCGCGCGCTCGGCGCCACCCGGCGGCAGGTGCGGCGCGCGGTGGTGCTGGAGGCGGCGGCGATGGGCCTTCTCGGAGGCATCCTCGGGCTCGCCGGCGGCTCCGTCATGGCATACCATCACGTGGTCTACAACACCAAGCTGCTGACCGGCTGGACCTTCCAGTTCCACTACCCCTACGGCCTCGCCGGGCTCGCGGTCGCCGCGGCGGTGCTGCTGTGCGCGGCGGCTTCCTGCTGGCCCGCGCGCCAGGCCGCGGCGCAGCCTGTCGTCGCCGCCATCGGGTACGAGTGAAGCGCGGGCGGGTCAGGAGGTCGGAACTTCCTGAGCAGGAAGCTCCGTGAAGATGACGAAGCGCGCGCGGCGGTTCTTGACGCGGCACTCCTCGGTGCGCTCGAAGCAGGCGGGCGCTTCCTTGCCGTAGCTGATGGTGACCATCCTCTCGGCCGCGATTCCCTCCTTGACGAGAAAATCCTTGGCCGCCTGGGCCCGCTTTGCGCCCAGGGCGAGGTTGTATTCGGACGAGCCGATGTCGTCGCAGTGCCCTTCGATCTCGATCATCGCTTTCGGATGGGCTTTCAGCCACGCGGCGTTTTGCCGGAGAATCTCCTGGGCCTCGGCCAGAAGGGCGGTGCTGTCGAACTCGTAGTAGATGTCCTTGAGAGGAGCCCCGGGGGGCGTGACCGCGGCGACGCCGCGACTCAACGCCTCGAGCGCCGACGGCGACCGGATTGCCTCCCTGGATGCCGCCACGGGCTCGGGGTTGTTGAAGACGGCCGGCCGGACAACGGGATCCGCGCTGGAGCAGCCGCCCGCCAGGAGAGCGACGAGGACCACCCACCGGGACGCCGTGGGACAGGAGGCGAGCCGGGCGTCGGGGCGGAGGCGGCGGAAGCTCGGGATCGACATCGGTTCCGGCTATCCTCTCGCATTTGCGCCGCGATTGTCAAGATTTTTGACGCTCTGTGGGGGCGCCGCGGCCCGGCGACTGCGAGCCGCCATCCAGAGAACTCCACAGACTCCGCCAAAGGTGTCGATCGCGACATCGAGAAGGCTCGCCGAGCGGCTGGGGACCAGCACCTGATGGAGCTCGTCACCGAGCGCGTACGTGAAAACGAACAGCGCCGTCCAGAGCGCCCAAAGCCGCGGGGGCGTTCGATGGCGTCTCCGCACGGCGCGCGCGAAGAGCACGGCGAGGATGAAATACTCGAAGGCGTGGCCGGCCTTGCGCGCGACAAGATGAGCGGTCGCAACTTGGCCTCGATCGATCCCCGGAAAGCAGCGCTCGAGCAGGAGCTCGAAGAAAGCGAAGGTTTGCGGCCCGGAAAAGGCGTCCGTGGAGAAGAGAAAGATCGCCGCCGCCCAGGCGATTACCGGCGCCCAGTACGGGATGAGATCGCGAGCTCCGGCCGGCCGGCGGCCATCGGCGAGGATCAGGCTTGCCCTCCCGGTTTTTTCAGCAGCGCGTAGAGGCAGGACGCCGTAAGGAAGAGGATCGTGAGCGCGAGCATCAGCGGGGCGTAACTCTGATAGCGGTCGTAAACCGCGCCCGCGACCACCGGACCCAGCGCCGCGCCCCAGAGATAGAAGAAGCTCATCGCCCCGCGGATCGTCCCGAAGGACTTGCGGCCGAAGAAATCGCCGACGGTCGCCCAGCTCACCGGAAAGACGGCCTCGACGAACGTGAAGAGCACCGTGAACACCCACATCGGCCATTCGCCGTCGGCGTGGGAGAGCAGCAGCATCGCGACGGTGCCGATGATCATGGAGACCGCCATGACCAGCGGCTTGCTCGTGAAGTCGGCGATCCAGCCGACCATCAGGTGCGTCGGCAGGCTCATGAGCGCCATCGTCGCGAGCATCGCCGCGGCGCGCTGCTCCGAGACCCCTTTCCAGACCATCATGGGGATGAAATGAACGGTGATCGAGTTGTAGGCGGCGACGCGCGCGATCGTGGCGAGAACCAGCATCCAGAAGGCCGAAGTCTTCATCGCCTCGGTCACGGTGAAGCTCGCTTCGGCGGCGGCGCCGCGCGCGCCCGCGGGCGACGCGTCGGGAGCCTGCCCGCCGGGAGCGTCCCCGTCGGGCAGGAGCCCCATGCTTTCGGGGGAACGGCGTACCGGGAGGACGAGCGGAATGCCGACGACGATCAGGCCGAGCCCGGCGAGAAAGGCCGCGGAACGCCACCCCCAGGTGTAGACCGCGAAGGCGAGCAGCGGCGTAACCAGCGTTCCGCCGAGACCGATCGAAGAGCTGATCAGGGTCATGGCCAGCGCGCGGCGCCTGACGAACCAGGAGTTGGCGAGCACCATGGGGGAGTGCATGAATCCGGCCGAGAACGAGAGAGAGATCACGCCCAGGTAGACCGCGAGCAACGCGGCATAGCTGTTCACCCACGCAAGCGCCATGTAGCCGACGCCCGAGAGCGCGATCCCCGCCAGCATCAACGGCCGCGGCCCGTAGCGGTCGATCAGGTAGCCCGCCACGGGTCCTTCGATCGCGCCTTCCGCGCGCGCGAGCGAGAACACCAGAGAGGTCGCGGCCCGGCTGAGCCCGAGCTCGTTGGTGATCGGCAGGAAGAAAACCGTGAAGCCGTACAGGTGGAGGCCGCCGCCCAGGAGCCGGACCGCGCATCCCAGCGCGACCATGCGCCAGCCGTAGAACGAGGGGAGGTGGTTTTCGAGGAGGCGGCGAAGCATCGTCGAAGTCAACGGGCGAGGACGAGCGGCGGGTGCTGTTCCGAGGACACTAACCGACGCCGATCGCCCTGTCAACGACGGCGCGCCGCTGATATCCGCAGGAAAATCGTGTATAAGAAAACCGAGCCGTGCGGCGGCGAACGCCGCGGGCGAAAGGCGGAGATTCGTGAAGCACAGAGTCACCCTGATCCCGGGCGACGGAATCGGCCCGGAAGTCACCAGGTCGGCCGTGGCGGTGGTTCGCGCCGCAGGCGTCAACATCGAGTGGGAAGAGTATCTGGCGGGGGCCGGCGCCCTGAAAAAGCACCGGACGACGATTCCGCCCGCGCTGATCAAGTCGTTCCAGAAGAACCGCGTGGCGCTCAAGGGGCCGGTGACCACGCCGGTCGGCGAGGGGTTCGCCAGCGTGAACGTCGAGCTGCGCAAGCGCTTCGATCTCTACGCGAACCTGCGTCCGATCCGCAACCTTCCGGGGGTCCCCGCCCGGTATCGCGACGTGGATCTGATCGTCGTGCGGGAGAACACGGAGGGGCAGTACTCCGGGATCGAGCACGAGGTCGTGCCGGGGGTGGTGGAGAGCCTGAAGATCATCACGGAAAAGGCCTCGACGAGGATCGCGGAGTTCGCCTTCGGCTACGCGCGCGCCCACAAGCGAAAGAAGATCACCGCGGTCCACAAGGCCAACATCATGAAGATGAGCGACGGTCTTTTTCTCGAGTGCGCCCGCAGGGTCGCGAAGCGCCACGCCGGGATCGAGTTCGCGGACATCATCGTCGACAACGCCTGCCTGCAGCTGGTCCTGGACCCGCTGCGTTTCGACATCCTGCTGCTCGAGAACCTCTACGGCGACATCGTCTCCGATCTGGCCGCCGGGCTGGTGGGCGGGCTCGGGGTCGTCGCCGGCGCCAATCTCGGCGACACGCACGCGCTGTTCGAGCCCGTGCACGGCAGCGCTCCGGACATCCAGGGCCGGGGAATCGCCAACCCGACCGCGATGATCTCGGCGGCGATCATGATGCTCGACCATCTTTCCGAGAGGGCGGCCGCAAGGCGCATCGCCCGGGCCCTCGAAACGATCCTCGCGCGGGGCGATACGTTGACGCCCGACCTCGGCGGATCGGCCAATACGGCGCAGTTCACGGAAGCGATCATTCGGGAGATCGAACGGTAGGAGACCCGGGCGCTTCGCTCGTGCGCTCGTGCTCACCCGGAACAAACGATCCACTCGCGCGGATAGGCGTTGAGCGACTCGCAGCCGTTTCGTTTCACCACCAGGGTCTCGCCGAACTGGAGCCCCATGCGCTCGTCCTTCGTCATCACGTTGGGCTGAATGACGATCACCATGTTCTCGCGAAAGATCATCTCCCTGGAGTCGTGGCGCCGCGTGGTCCTCGTTTGAAAGATCGGCGGGTACTGGTTCACGCCGTGCACCAGATCGTCGTAGATGCTGAAGCCGCGCCGGTGGATCACTTCGGCCGCTTCCTCGGCCTCGGTCGTCGAGGCGCCGTCCTTGATGACGTTTGCCAGGGTCTCGAAGGCTTCGAGGGCGACGTCGTGCAGCGCTTTCCATTCCGCCGTCGGCCCTTCGCCGAGCGAGAAGGTCCGGTGGATCTGGCCGCTGTAGCCCCAGTAGGCGCCGCTGATCTCGGTGATCAGGCAGTCGCCCGCCTGCAGCCGCCGGCCGGACTGGAACTGCGCCGGCACGGGGGTGTCCGGCTCGCGCATCGGCATGCTGGACATGAAATGAATGCCGGCGTAGCCGCCCTGCCGGAGATAGACGGGCTCGATCAGCGAGGCGATCTCGTCCTCCCGCATTCCCGCACGGAGTCCTTCCGCCAGCGAGCGGATCGAGTCGTCGGTGAGCTTGGAGGCGAAGCGGATCCGCTCGATCTCCTCGGCGCTGCGGATCGTGCGCATCGAGCGCAGAGCGCCGCTCAGATCGGTGAACGCGGCGCCCGGAAGGCTCTCGCGCAGCCGCAGGTAATGCTGGTAGGGGATCGAACCCGCCAGCCCGACCCGGCGCGACTCCAGCCCGCGCTCGCGCAGCAATTCCACCACGCTGGCCGCCGTGCTCGGGCCCGCCCAGCGGACGTCCTCGATCACCGACATCACGCGCGCCATCGGATAGTGGTTGTAGAGCTGCACCAGGACGACGGCGTCCCGTCCGGGCTGCATCAGCACGTAGGCTTCGCGGCTGCACGGCCAGTCGGTGAGCCAGTAGACGTCCGAGGCGTATCTTCCCGCGCCGTAAACCAGCAGCGCGTCGACGGCCTGCTGCTCCATGAGCTGCTCGACGGCCCGGTGGCGGCTTTCCATCTCTTGTCCGGAAAACGTCGGATAGTTCTTGCGCTCGCGCATCACGATCTCCCTGAAGGAAAAAATTCCTGCGTTTCCCCGCTTCTGTAGCACCGGCGGCGATCGGGGCGCAAGACCGGACGCCTTCGGGCGGGCGAAGATCCGGTGGCACGGGCGTTGCGCCGTCACGTACGGCCGTGCTTCGGGGATCGGGCCGGCACTGCGCCAGGACCGACATCCGGCCGCGGAGCGGGCGGGCGGCGATGGACAGCCCGCAGAGCGAGGCAGCGGGAAGCCAGGAGAGAAGGAGGCGCGCGCGAGACGGACCAATCGAGGCTTGCCGGCGCCGTCCCGGATACGTTAAAAGGGTTCCAGGGCTGGCGGGCGCGGCGGCGCGAAGCGATTGGAGACCGTGATGGCCAAGGACGGACGCGGACAGGGCACGCCGGCGGCGGCGGTGATCCTGGCCGGCGGCAGGAGCTCGCGCATGGGACGCGCGAAAGCGCTGCTGCCCTTCGCCGGCCGGCCGCTCGTCTGCCATCTCGCCGCGACGCTCGGCTCGCTTTTCGACGAGGTGATCGTCGTCGCCGCGCCGGGGCAGGAGCTTCCCGAGCTTCCCGCCCGCGTCGTGCGCGACGCCGTGCCCCATCAGGGTCCGGTCGGCGGAATCTGCTACGGGCTGGCGGCGGCGCGAAGCGAGCTCTGTTTCGTGACCTCCTGCGACGTCGCGTTCCTGAACCTGCGGCTGATCTCTTATCTGCTCTCCCGGGCGCCCGGCTACGACGTGGTCGTGCCGCGCTGGGAAGACCGCCTCCAGCCCCTGCACGCGGTCTACCGCCGCACCGTCGTGCCGCTGCTCGAGGAGCAGCTGCGCACGGGCGAGCTTCGCCCGGTCTATCTCTTCGACAAGGTTCCCTGCCTGCAGCTGGGCGAGGAGGAAATCCGGAAATTCGATCCCGAGGGTCTGAGCTTCTTCAACATGAACACGCCGGAGGACTACGCGGCTGCGCTCCGCTTGTGGCAGGAGCGGGCGGGGAGCGACGTGACCTGCACCGTCGAGCTTTTCGGCGCCGCGCGCCTGCTGGCGCGGACCCCGGAGGTTTCCCTCACCATACCCGCCGGATCGGCGCTCGCCGAGGTTTTCGCCGCGCTGGCCGAGCGAGTGCCGGCGCTCTCGAACCGGGTCGTCGACCCGGAGCGCCGCCGCCTCGCGCCCGGCTACGCCTGCAACATCAACGGTCTGGACTTCGTTCGCGATTCGTCGGTGAAGATCAACCCGGGCGACCGCATTCTGATCCTGTCGGCGGACGCCGGAGGCTAGGCCATGTACGGCTTTCACGGGCGCCTTCTCCACGTCGATCTCGAGCGCGGACGCTTCGAGCGGCGCTCCCTCGAGGAGGCCCGGCTGCGCTCTTTCCTCGGCGGCATCGGCCTCGGGACCGCCCTGCTGTACGAGCACGCGCCGGCGGGCGTCGAGCCCCTGGCCCCCGCCAATCCGCTGATCCTGGCCAGCGCCCCGCTCGTCGGGACCGGGCTCACCACGACGGCGAAGTACGCGGTGGTGACGAAGTCGCCGCTCACGGGCTTCATCGCCGATTCTCTCTCGTCGAGCTTCTTCGCCCTCGAGCTCAAGCGCACCGGTCTCGACGCCGTCGTGATCACGGGCAGGGCGGCGGCGCCGGTCTATGTCGTGATCGCCAGCGACCGTCTCGAGATTCGCGACGCGAGCCACCTCTGGGGGCGGAGCGCGGCCGAGGCCGAAGCGCTGATCCGCGCCGAGCTCGGCGACCCCGACGTTCGGGTGGCGGCCATCGGCGTCGCCGGGGAAAACCGCGTGCGCTACGCCACCATCTCCAACGAAGGGCGCCACGCGGGACGAGGCGGCGTCGGCGCGGTCATGGGAGCGAAGAACCTGAAAGCAGTGGCGCTGCGAGGCCGCGAGGCGACGGCGGTCGCCGATCCTCGGGGAGTCGCGGCGCTCGCCGAGGAGATGCGGCGGCGGAGCCTGGGGCCGATGACCGAGAAGTACCGGGCGATCGGTACCGTGGCCAACCTGTCGGTGTTCAACCGCCTGGGAGCGCTGCCGACGCGCAACTTCCAGCAGTCGACGTTCGAGGGAGCCGAGTCGGTGAGCGGCGAGAGCTTCACCGAAACCGCCTTCAGCCGCAGACACGGCTGCGCCTCGTGCACCATCCAGTGCGAGCGGTTGTTCAGGTCGCTCGGCGGCAGCGAGCAGCGCCTGGAGTACGAAAGCCTGTTTGCGCTGGGGCCGCTGTGCGGGATCGAAGACCCGCAGGCGGTGCTCGAGGCGGCCCGGCTGTGCGACCTCTACGGCCTCGACACGATCAGCGCCGGGGGAACGGTCGCCTGGGCCATGGAGTGCGCCGAGAAGGGCCTGCTTCCCGAGGCGGGAAACCTCGGCTTGCGCTTCGGCCGGGCGGAAGCTCTGCTCGGCGCGCTCGGCCTGATCGCGCGGCGGTCGGGCGACCTCGGCGACCTGCTGGCGGAGGGGTCGCGCACGGCCGCCCTTCGGCTCGGCGGCGAGGCACCGTACCTGGCGATGCAGGTCAAGGGGCTGGAGCTTCCCGGCTACGAGCCCCGCAGCTTGAAGACAATGGCTCTCGGCCTCGCGGTGAGCCCGCGCGGTGCCTGCCACAACCGCTCCGGCGCCTACGATGCGGACTTCTCGGGCGAGGTCGACCGGCTGAGCGCGGATGCGGGAAAAGGCGCTCTGGTCGCCGCGGCCGAGGACTTCGTCGCCGTGCTGGATTCCCTCATCGTCTGCAAGTTTCTGCGCCGCTGCTTCGTCGATTTTTACGGCGAGGCGGCCGATTTTCTGGCGAAAGTCACCGGCTGGCCGTGCTCGGGAGAGGAGCTGCGCCTGACCGGCGAGCGCATCCATAATCTCAAGAAGCTCTTCAACATCCGCTCGGGCTGGCGGCCGGAGGACGACTGGCTGCCGCCGCGGCTGTTGAACGAGAAGCTGACCTCGGGCGCGGCCGAGGGAGCGGCGCTCACGGCCGCCGAGCTGCGCGAGATGATCGGGGCGTACTACCGCGCGAGGGGTTGGGACGAAAACGGCTCGATCCCGGAGGCGAAGCTCCAGGAGCTGGGTCTTCGCTGACGCGGCGGACGGCGGGCGGCTGCGTTGACGGGCCTGACCCCCCTGCGATAGAAGGAGCCCATGGCGTCAAGCTGGGGCGTGTTCCTGTGCGATTGCCGGCGCACGATCGCGCTCGACCGCGATCGCCTCGACTTCGCCGTCGCTCCGGCGGTGCTCTGCCGCGGCAGCGATCCTGCAGCCGACGTCGCCGGATTCGCCGCCGGGGTGCGGCGGGAGCAGCCCGAGCGGATTCTGATCGGTTGCTGCGCCGATCAGCGCTTGTTCCAGGACGCCCTCGGCGAGGCGGGCACGCCGCCTTCGAATCTCCACTTCGTCAATCTCAAGGAAGCCAGCTTCGCGGTCCATCCCGATCCCGGCGAGGCGCACGACAAGGCGTCGCGCCTGCTGCGGGCGGCGATGGAAGCGGCGGAGGCGGGCGGCGATCCTCCTTCCTACAACCGGCTGACGGTCGGAGGGCGTGTCTTGATCGCCGTCGACTCTCCGGCCGGGCTCGGCGCATGCGAGAAGATCGCGGCCGTGGCGGAGCGGACCTGGATTGTGGCGCCTCCGACTTTGCAGGCCGATCCCTTCTCTTCGACGCTGTTCGTGGCCGGGCGCGTTACCGCCGTGAAAGGCCGCCTCGGCGATTTCCGCGTCACGGTCGAAAGCGACGGGGCACCGCCGCCGGCGCGCAGGGAGATCACGGTCGATCAGGTGGTTTTCCTCCTGGAAAGCGGGCCTCCTTGCACGCCGCGCACCGGCCTGCACCTTCTCGGCCCGCCCGCTCGGGCCGACCTCGAAGCTGCAGCCGAGCGGATCCGCGATCTCACGGGCGACTTCTTGAAACCGGTGCACGTGGCCTACGATCCCGCCGTCTGCGCCGGTGGAGCGGCGGGGCGGCAGGCCTGTGGGGTCTGCATTCCCGCATGCCCTTACGAGGCGATTGCGCGGAGCGCGGAAGAGCCGCTGCGCGTGAGGGTCGACCACATGGCCTGCGAAGGCTGCGGCGCGTGCGCTTCGGCCTGCCCCACCGGCGCGCTGCGCTTCATGGAACCGTCGCCGCGACAGCTGTACGCGCGACTTGCGGCGTTGCTCCGGCCGGAAAGCGGTCCCGAAGAGGAGCCCCGCGCGGTTCTATTCCACTGCGGCGAGCAAGGGCGCCGGGCGTTGGAAGCGGCGGGCGCGCGGCCGCTCGCCTACCCGGCGGCGCTCCTGCCGATCGAGGTGCCGTGCCTCCGCCACGTCTCGGAAGCCGAGATGCTCGCGGCATTCGCCCGGGGAGCGGCCGGCGTCGGCTTGCTGGGGTGCCGGACCTGCCAGCACGGAGAACGGGCGTTGCTGATGGAAAAGATCGACTTCTCCCGGACGGTGCTCGAGGCCTTCGAGCTGGGCGCGGATCGCATTGCGCTGATCACCGCGGGCCAGCAGGCGCCCGAGGAAGCGATCGCCGATCTGGCGCGGTTCGCCTCCGGCCTGAAGCCGACGCCGATCCCGCCGGGAGCAAGAGCGACGGCCGACCGGGGAGGCCGCGGGGCGGTCGCCGAGGCGATCGGGATCTTCATCGAGCAGCTCTCGCGGGAGCCGGGCCGGCGGTCTCTGGGCGCGGCGCATTCGTACGGCTATGCCGAGGTCAGGGAATCCGGCTGCACGCTCTGCCGCTCCTGCGTCAACGTCTGCCCCGTGAACGCCTTCCGGTTCGACGAGGCGGCACAGGCGCTGGAGTTCAGGCACGTCTCCTGCGTCGGCTGCGGGTTGTGCGAGGCGGTTTGCCCGGAAAACGTCATCGAGATCAGACGCGAGATTCGTCTCGAGCGCTCCGCGCTGGACCACCGCGCGCTCGTCAGCGACGGCATGGTGGCCTGCACGCAATGCGGCAAGCCGTACGTCAACCGCAAAGCGCTGGAGAAGATCGAGGCCCGGCTTTTCGCCGCCGAGTCGCTGCTCGACACCTTCGTCGGCGCTCGCAAGAACCTCCTGCGCATGTGTCCGGACTGCCGGGCGGTCGCGGCGATGCTGGAGGTCGAAAAGGGCTGGAAACCGTGAGCCCGAGACCCGGGAGCGCGGCAGGAATGGAGACGAAGAAGGGAAAGCGGGGGCGCCGTGGGGAGAGAGTTTCCGGCAACGCGTTCATGGACACGGCGCGCGCGGCGTTCGTCCGCTACCTTGCGCTCGAGAAGTGGCGCGAGGTCGACGATCTCGGCTCGGCGGCCGGCCTGAGTCTCGACCGCGCGCTGGAGGAGGCGGGACGCTTCCCGGAGCGCGGCGCATACCGGTCGCTCTGGGAGGAGCGCTGGCGCGCGGAGGTCAGGCCCGAGCGTGCGGGCGAGGATGCGGGAAGCCTCTTCGCGGCGATCGAGCGTGTCGTGCGAGATGCGGTCGAGGCGGAGGAGGCCGAGCGGCGGCAGCGCGGGGACCGCGCGCTGGACGAGGACCCGCAGTACAAAGCCTTCATCGATCGCGTCCTGGAGCGGCTCCTGCGCGAAGGGGACGTGGGGAACGGGCAATGACGGAGCGCGAGACGGCTGCCTTTCGCCACGAATATTACCAGCTCCTCGTGGCGCTGTTTCGCGGCGAGCCGGGAGGGGAGCTGCTGCGGGAGCTTGCGCGCGGCGCCGCCGGACGGGCGCAGGCGGCGCGCAGCCTCAACGGCGCGCTTGCGGCGGGGTGGGAAGAGGTCGGCCGCTTCCTCGCCGGGGCGGTGCCGGGAAGTCTGCCGGAGTCGGTGCGCGACGAATACACCCGGCTTTTCATCGGCCCGCGCGGCCCCGAGGTCAACCCCTACGAATCCTACTATCTCACCGGACGGCTGCTGGACCGTCCGCTGGCGGAGATCCGCGGCTTTCTCGGAAATCTCGGAATCGAGAAGCAGGAGAGCTACAGCGAGCCCGAAGACGCGCTCGCGTTCGAGCTCGAGATCGTGCGCTGGCTGATCGGCAGGCAGCTCGGGGCGGAAAGCGCGGAGGAAGAGGAGCGCTTCCTCGGCCTTCAGGCCGACTTTCTCGTGCAGCACCTGCTCGTCTGGGGACTCGACTGCGCCCGCGACATCCAGGAAGCGCAAGGCGCAGCCTTCTATCGCGGCGTCGCAAAAATCCTGCAGGGCTTCCTGGAGCTCGAGGCGAGCCTCTTGCGCGAACGGGGCGTGGAGCGGATCGCCCCGCTGGAGGCCCGGCGGCGCCACTACGCTTCCTTCGCGACGTGGAAGGGGCCGACGTTCGACCCGGGCGGGGAAAAAGGCTGAACGCCTTTGTCCGGGAAGGGAATGGAAGGCGCTGCCAGAGGGCTCCAGCGCGCTCCCGGAAGGGCGTTGACAAACGGGTTGACGCGGTGATAAGGGCGGCTCATCAGGGTCAATGGATCTTTCGACGGGGGTGGCCATGATCGAAGCACGTATCAAAGAGCTTGATCCGGCCCGGCGCCGGGCGGTGATCACCACCGAGGACGGTCGCGAGATCGTCTTGACCTTTCCGGAGGGCGCGAACATCGAGATCCGCGAACCGACCACGATGGGGACGATGGGCGGAACGCTGGAGGATCTCCGCGAAGGCTATTTCGTCGAGGTCCAGCTCGGTCCCGACGATGCCGGAGGGAGCTGCGCCTGCGCTTCGCTGATCTCCGTCAGCTGAACCTTTCCCGCGGCCGCCAGTGACAGGGAGGGGAGCCATGGAAAAGATCGATCTCATCGGGCGGCAACCTCGGCGAAGATTCTTCGCCAGCTTTCTAGCCGCGATCACAGGAGGGACCGCCTTCCTGCTCTCCTGGAAAAAGGGCCGGGCGCTCGCAAAGGCTCCCGAACCCCCGGATTCCGGCCCTATCCTGTACCGCCGCACCGAGGAGGCGGAGCGGTATTACCGGACCCTTTATCGCTAGCTCGGAGACGGAAAACGAATAGCCGGCTGCATCGGCCCGCCGGACGTTGCGGGCCGGCTCTGCTGGCCGGAGGGGAGGACCCTATGAAGCTCATCCGAACGGATGGCAATGGCGGCCGGCAGCCTTCGGGACAGCCGGGACCGGCGATCGACCGCCGACGGTTTCTGGCGGCCGCGGGCCTCGGGGGTCTCGGAGCGAGCCTCGCCGCCCTGGCGGGGCCGTCGCTCGTACGGGAAACGGAAGCACAGGGCAGGCGGCAGCCGCAACCGCCCAAGCTGGAGCAGCACAAGACGATCTGCACCAATTGCGCGGTGGGCTGCGGCCTGATCGGCGAGGTGCAGAACGGGGTCTGGGTCAGCCAGGAGCCCTGGTTCGAGCACCCCATCAATCAGGGGAGCCTCTGCTCCAAGGGAGCGGCCGCGCGGGAGAAGGTCGTGAACGAAAAGCGGCTGCGCTACCCGATGAAGCTCGCGGGCGGCAAGTGGCAGCGCCTCTCGTGGGACCAGGCGCTGTCGGAGATCAGCGCGAAGCTGCTCGAGCTGCGCAAGCGGTACGGCCCCGACATCCTCCAGATCAATTTTTCGGCCCACCAGTCGAACGAGAACGGGTACGCCATCCGCAAGTGGGCGGCGATGTGGGGGACCAACAACGCCGATTTCCAGGCCCGGATATGACACTCCACCACCGTGGCCGGTCTGGCCAACGTATTCGGGTACGGGGCGATGACGAATCACCAGAACGACATCCGCAACAGCCGCAGCATCATGATCATCGGCATGAACCCCGCGGAGAACCACCCGATCTCCATGCAGCACATTCTCACCGCGAAGGAGAACAACCGGGCGGTCGTCATCTCGGTCGACCCGCGCTTCACCAAGACCTCCGCCTTCGCCAACAAGTACGTCCGCCTGCGCTCGGGCACCGACGTGGCCTTCGTCTACGGCCTGATCAACGTGATCCTGGCCAGGGGCTGGGAGGACAAGAAGTTCATCGCCGAGCGGACCTACGATTTCGAAGGGCTCAAGAAGGAGGTGGCGAAGTACGACCTCAAGACCGCGTCTGACATCACCGGGGTTCCGGCGGCCGACATCGAGTGGGTCGCCCGGGCGATGGCGGAAAACCGCCCCGGCACGGTCATCTGGGCGATGGGAGGAACGCAGCACAACCACGGCACGGGCGTGGTGCGGACCTACTGCCATCTCCAGATGGTGCTGGGCAACATGGGCAAGCCGGGCGGCGGCTGCGACGTCTTCCGCGGGCACGACAGCATTCAGGGCGTGACCGACGTCGGCGGCGGGCCGGAGACCCTGCCGGGCTATTACGGCATCGGCGAGAGCGCGTGGGAGCATTACTCCAAGGTGTGGGACGTGCCTCTCGAGTGGCTGGTATCCCGCTTCAAGGACAAGAAGATGATGGAGAAGCCGGGATTCACGGTCGCGCGCTGGTACGAAGGGGTGCTGCTCGATCCCAAGCAGCTCGGCCAGGAGGTCAACCTCAAGGCGGTGATGTTCTGGGGCCACTCGACGAACTCGATGTCGCAGATGGACCGCGTCAAGAAGGCGCTCGAAAAGGTCGATCTGATCGTCGACGTCGATCCGTTCGTGACCAACACCGCCGTGCTGCCCGACCGCAAGGACGGCGTCTACCTCCTGCCGGCGGCGACGAACTACGAGCAGTGGGGGTCGTCCACCAACACCAACCGCGATCTCCAGTGGCGCGACAAGGTGGTCGATCCGGTCTTCGAGGCCAGGCCCGACCTGGCGATCATGATCGATCTCGCCGAGCGCCTCGGCTTCAAGAAGCAGTTCATCCACAACATGAAAGGAGACTGGAAGGGCGTGCCGGCGAGCATGAAGAACGTGAGGACGCTGCCGGAGGCGACCTTCGAGGACGTGCTGCGCGAGATCAACATGAGCTGCCTCTCGATCGGCTACAACGGCCAGACTCCCGAGCGGCTCAAGCGCCAGAAAGAGTGGGCGCACGTCTTCGACATCAGGACCAAGAAAGCGATCGGCGGTCCGGTGAACGGCGAGCAATGGGGCTTGCCGTGGCCGTGCTGGAGCGAGAAGCATCCCGGGACGCCGATCCTGTACCGCAACGACATTCCCGTATCCGAGGGAGGCTGCGGCTTCCGGGCGACGTGGGGGCCCAAGGCGCCCGACGGCAAGACCCTGCTCGCCGCCAAGGGCTCGGCTCCTCCGGGAGGGCCCAAGGAAGGATACCCGGCCGAAAAGGATTACGCCCGCGATCTCACGCAGGAGGCGATCAAGAGGGCGCTGGCCGAAGGCCGGAGCCCGTTCGGCAACGGCCGGGCGCGGTTCAACTCGTGGAACATCCCGGACCCGGTGCCGACGCACCGGGAGCCGATCCACAGCCCGCGGCCCGACCTGATCGTCAAGTGGCCGACCTACGACGACGTCAAGGAGCACTACCGGCTGCCGCAGCTCTACAAGAGCCTGCAAAGGCCGGACTGGGTGAAGCAGTATCCGCTCATCCTCACGACCGGCCGGGTGGTCGAAATGGAAGGGGGCGGCGCCGCCGAGCGCAACTCCTGGTGGCTGGTGGAGCTGAACCCCGAGGTCTACGTCGAGGTGCATCCGAAGGTCGCCAACGACCACGGGTTGCGCCACGGCGACTACTGCTGGCTCGAGTCGCCCGAGGATCTCGACGGGCGGCCGAGCCGCGTCTGGGTCAAGGTCAAGGTTACCAAGCGCGTCGGCCCGGACACCGTGTTCATGCCCTTTCACTGGGGCGGGATGTTCGAGGGGCGGTCGCTCGCCGGCAAGTACCCCGAAGGGACGGTGCCGTACGCGATCGGCGAGTCCGCCAACGTCATCACCAACTACGGCTATGACCGCGTGACGCAGATGCAGGAGACCAAGACCGGGCTGTGCCGGATCAGCAAGCCGCAGCGGTCCTGAGGACGGAGGCCGATATGGCGCAACAAACCACCATTCCTGCAAGGGACGCGCTCCCGTCGCTGGGCAGCATCTCGGGCGCCCGCATGAAGTTCTACATCGACACCAAGCGGTGCATCGAGTGCGGCGGCTGCGAGGTCGCGTGCAAGAACGAAAACAACGTTCCGCCGGGAATCGCGCGCATCCGCGTGGTCACGATCAACGAAGGGGAGCCGGGAGAGACCAACGTGGCGGTGCCATGCATGCACTGCTCGAAGGCGCCGTGCGTGGCGGTTTGCCCGGTCGACGCCCTCTACCATCGCCCCGACGGCATCGTCGCGCTGAACAAGGAGACCTGCATCGGCTGCGGCTACTGCCTGTACGCCTGCCCGTTCGGGGCGCCGCAGTTCCCGAAGGGCTCGGCCTTCGGCGCACGCGGCGTGATGGACAAGTGCACCTACTGCGCCGGTGGCCCGGAGGTGCCGTTCTCCGAGCGCGAGCGTCGGCTCTACGGCTCCAACCGCATCGCCGAGGGCAAGCTGCCGATGTGCGCTTCGGTTTGCTCGACCAAAGCGCTCGTTGCCGGAGACGCCGAAGAGGTGGCCAAGGTCGTGCGCCAGCGGGCGGCGGCGCGCGGCGCGGGCGCGGGCGCCTGGGGCTGGGAGACCGCCTACGGCAAGGGGTCGTAGCGCGGGGCTCCCGGAAGCGGGTCGAGACTCTCCCGGACGGGGCCGGCCCGTCCGATGCGGGGTTCTATGGACGCGATCGTCTTTCTCCAGGAAAAATGGAGCCACAATCCGCTCGTGCCGCTCTATCTGTTTCTCGGGGGGCTGGCCGCGGGGATGTTCGTCGTGGCGGCCGTGGCGGACCTCGTCGGCATCCGGTCGACGCGAGCGCTCGCGGTCTCGCGCATCGCGGCGTACGGGGTCATCCCGGTTCTGGCGCTGGCGGGGATCTTTCTGACCGCCCACCTGGGCAAGCCGGAACGGGGCTTCGGCTTTCCGCTTTTCTTCACCAACTACAACTCCTGGATGACGTGGGGAGGATGGGTGCTCGGCGCGAGCGCGCCGCTCGCGCTTCTTTACGCGGCGCTCTGGTTCTTTCGCGTCTTTCCGCGGCTGCGCCGCGTCGTGGCGGTGATCGGCATTCCCCTGCTCGCCTTGCTGTCGACCTATACGGGCTTTCTCCTGAGCGGAGCGACTTACGTGCCGCTCTGGTCCCCTGACCATCTGCCAACGCTCTTTCTCTCCTCGAGCCTGAACACCGGGCTGGCGGGAGCCGGCTTGCTCACTCTGCTGGCCTGGCCGTGGCTCGGGCTTCCGGAGCTCCAGCCGCGGCCCGCCCTGCGCGCGATCGGAGTCGCACTACTGTGCTTCCTGGCTCTCGAGGGATGGGAGCTGTACCGGTTCATGCGCGATCTCAGCAACGACGGGCTGCTCGCCGGGCACGCAGGCGCGCCGACGAACCAGCGCTTCCAGTACAAGGTGGAGCCCGGAGGCGCGCTGGCGCCCGGAACCTATGTCGCGGTGGTCACCTGGGTCGGGCAGGCGACCGGCGCCGAGGAGGGAATGTCCGCCGACACCCTGATCGAGATCAGCAAGCCGGGAAGCCGGCTGGTGATCGCAACGCCGCGGCGGCTCGGAGTGGCCTACAACGTCTATCTGGGCCCGTCTCACCCGGAGGCGGTGCAGGTCGCCGCAGGGCTCGGTCCGAAGGAAAGCGTGGCGATCGACAGTCTTCCACGGACGGGCCTTCCCCTGCCGTTGAATCTCGAGACCGGCGGGGAGTTTCTGGCGCCGAACGGCCGGCGGCTCGCCTATCGTTACGTGACCGGAGGGCCGGCCTATCCTTCGGCTCTCTTCCGGGGAACCGCGGAAGCAGCGCTCGCCGGCGCGGTCAGTGTCGCCGCGACGCCGCGGGTTTTTTACGGACTGCCCCACGGGCGGGACCTGGCGCGCTGGTTCTGGATCGGCGTGGTCGGCCTGGCGCTCGCGCTCCCCATAGCGCTGACGTTGATCGAATTCGCGGCGGAGCCCGGCGGCCGCACGGCCGCCAACGCCGTTGCGCTCGTGAAATTCGTCTCGGTTCTGACCGGCGGAGCCGTCCTGCGATTCGTCGTCGTGTGGGGCGGAGACATCAAAGCTCCGCTCTCGTTCACCCCTTCGACATGGCCGATTCCGTTGCCACCGCCGGGGCTCGGCTGAGGCGTGGATCGGGGGCGGCGTTGCTCGCGGCGGCCGCCGCGGTCCTGTCGGCGGCCGCAACTGCCGGCGACGCGGAGAAGGGCGGGGAATTGTACGCCGAGAAATGCGTGCTCTGTCACGGCGCTGGCGGCACGGGCTGGGACTGGTCGAAACGGGTCGAAAAGCCGCCGATCCCGGTTCCCGACCTGACCCGGGTCGTCCCCATGCGGTCTGACCGCTATCTCTTCGAGATCGTCCGCGGCGGGGGCGAGGCGGTGGGAAAGACCCGGCTGATGCCGCCCTTTGCCTTTCAGCTGAGCGAGCAGGAGGTCTGGGACATCGTGGCCTACTTGCGGACTCTCGGCGGCAAGAAAGAATCATGACGATTTCCGCGTCGCGCCCGTTCGCGCTCGCCGGGTTCCTTTTGCTCGCCGCGGGAGCTCTCGCGGCCGGCTCGGCAGGAAATGCTCCGCCGCACGCTTCCCCGTCGTCGAGCCGCCACGAAGCGGTCGGGCTCGTGCCGCACGCGATCGCAGTGGCCGACTTCGACGGAGACGGAGTTCCCGACGTCGCGGTCCCGGCGGCGGCCGAGCGCAAGGTCGCGATCCTGTTGAGCGACGGGACGGGAAACTTCCGCTCCAACCACGCGTATACGACCGGCATCGGCCCGAGCTGGGTCGAGACGGGGGATTTCAACGGCGACGGCAAGGTGGACGTGGTCACCGCCAACACCGGCGGCGGCAATCTCAGCCTGTATTTCGGGGACGGCAAGGGAAAATTCTCCAGGGCCGCCGACATCCCGGAGGTCGACGGGCCGGCGTCCGTCGCTGCGCTGGACGTGAACGGCGACGGGCGCCCCGATCTGGCCGTGACCCAGCCCAGGGAAGCGCGCTTGGTGGTGCTGGAAAATATCGGCGGGAATTTCCGCAAAGCCGCGAGCTACGAGGTCGGCCGCGCGCCCCACATCGTTACGAGAGTCGAGCTGAACGGCGACGGGATTCCGGACCTCGTGGTGGGCACCTTCGCCCGGCACATGCTTTTCGTTTTTCTCGGCACGCGCGACGGGACATTCCGCGCGGCCGCGAGGGTGGAGGCAGGCCGGTTTCCGCACTACGTGGTGCAGGGCGACTGGGACCGCGACGGAAAGCAGGATCTCGCGGTCGCGTGCGCCGGAGAAGACGCGATCGTTTTGCTCCGCGGAGACGGCAGCGGCGCGCTGCGCAAGACGGGCGCCGTGTCCACGGGGAACAATCCGCACGGCCTGGCGGCGGCGGACCTGAACGGCGACGGCATTTCCGATCTCGCGGGATCGGCCCGGACGGCGGGCGAGATCTCGGTCTTTCTCGGCGACGGCAGGGGCGGCTTCACGATGCGCGAGCCGCTGCGCGTCGGGCAGGACATCATCGCTCTCGCCGCCGCCGACTTCGACCGCGACGGCAGGATCGACCTCGCCCTGGTTTCCGCGAGCCACGGTTCGATCGCGATGCTGAAGGGAAGCGGCCGGGGGGACTTCGCCCCTTTTGCCCCGCCGGGCCGGAACAGGAGGACGCCATGAGCCGCGCCGATGCCACGCGCGAGTTCCACTTCGAGACCGTGGATTACCGACCCTGGGTGGAGCTGCTCAAGCAGCCCGTCCTGATCGGCGCGGGCGCCGCCGCGCTCGTCCTGCTGATCGTGGTCGCGGCGAGCAAGCCCGCGTGGGACTTGCTCGGCGCCGGTCGGGGGCTGGTTCCCGAGACGCTTTATCCCGTCACGGGCTTTCTGATCGTGCTGGGCACCACGTACGGCCAGGTGGTCGGCTGGGCGATCGGCACGGGAATCGCGGTGTACGTGATGACGCTCGTCGGCTTTCCCCGAGGCTGGGCGACGCTGCGGCTGGCGATGACGGTGGTCTACGTCGGGCTTGCGGTGCTGCCGCTGTCCGTCTTCCACGTGCTCTACGGGGGATGGCTCCTCGATCTGCCGCGGGCCGGGCTTTCGGAATGGCTCGCGGAAAATCATCCCGGCTCGCGATGGCTGCTGATCTACGCGCACCCGGTCATCGACTTCTCTCTCGTCGTGCTGGCGGCGCTCTTCCTGGGCACCCTGTGGCGCTACGACAAAGAACGCATCGAGCGGGACGTCACGCTCCTTCGCATCCTCTCGCTTTCGCTCTTCGGCACTTCTTTCGCGGTCGCTCTCTCGCTCGCGATCCATTCGATCCTGGCCCACGCGCGCGTCGGCCTCTAGCCGGCGCGCGGCGGCGCCTGTGCCGGCTTCCAAAGTTCGAGGTCGGCCGGTTTTCACCTGCGGTATTCGCTGAAAAATTCCCGCCCGCGGTCTTGATCGGCCCGGTTCTAAAGTTTACAAGGGCTTAGGCCGTCGAGCAGACGGCCGTCGAACGGTCGCGCAATGGACGTTCTCGCAGTCCTGCTTTCCATTTTTACGCTTTCCATCCTGGCGCCGGCACTTCACCGATTCGCCGGCAACGCATCCGGCGTTCTTTCCTCCTTGCTTCCGTTTTCCCTGGTGTTCTATTTCGCAACCCTCCTCCCTCGGATCGCCGCGGGGACTCCGCTCTCCGCTTCTTATCCGTGGGTGCCCGGCCTCGGGCTTCGGCTGTCGTTTTACGTGGACGGGTGGAGCCTCCTCTTCGCCCTGTTGATCAGCGGGGTCGGCGGCATCGTCCTGATCTACTCGGGCTCTTATCTCCGCGGGCACCCCGAGCTGGGTCGCTTCTATTCGTATCTGCTTTTGTTCATGGGCTCGATGCTCGGCCTGGTCGTTAGCGACAATCTGCTACTCGTTTTCGTGTTCTGGGAGCTGACCGGTTTTGCGTCTTACATGCTGATCGGGTTCGAGCACGAGCGCGACCGAGCGCGAGCCGGTGCATTGCAAGCCCTGCTCGTGACGGGCGCGGGAGGACTCGCTCTACTAGCGGGGTTCGTTCTGCTCGGCCAGGTCACGGGCAGCTACGAGTATTCCGAGTTCTTGAGCGCGGCCGGCTCGGTTCGCGCGCACCCGCTCTACCCGGCGGTCCTGGCGCTCGCTCTGGCGGGGGCGTTCACCAAATCGGCCCAGTTTCCGTTTCATTTCTGGCTGCCGAACGCCATGGAGGCGCCGACTCCGGTGAGCGCTTATCTCCATTCGGCTACGATGGTGAAGGCCGGTATTTACCTGCTCGGCCGGCTAAATCCGGTGCTCGGTGGAACGCTGCTCTGGTCGGAAAGCCTGACGGTGGTGGGAGGAGTCACGATGCTTTCGGCGGCATGGTTGGGGCTCGGGCAGTCGGATCTCAAGCGGATACTCGCTTACTCGACGGTGAGCGCCCTGGGACTGATGACTTTCCTCCTCGGTGTCGGCACGCCTGAGGCCCTTGCCGGAGCGGCGGTGTTCCTGTTCGGCCATGCGCTTTACAAGGGCGCGCTGTTCTTGATTGCGGGTGTCGTCGACCATGAAACCGGAACGCGGGACGTGAGCCGGCTCGGCGGTCTGCGGCAAGCCATGCCGATCACTGCGGCCGCAGCGGCCCTGGCGGCCTTTTCCATGGCGGGCCTGCCCCCGTTTCTCGGATACCTCGGCAAGGAGAGCGTTTACGCGGCGCTGTCCGACGGCGAGCCGCTTCTTCTGGTCGCCGCCGCGCTGACCAGCGCGTTGTTCTTCGCGCTGGCCGCGATCGTGGTCGTCCAACCGTTCTTCAGCGGGCGGCTTCTCGCGCCTGGAAAGCCTCGCGAGGGCCCCACAGCTCTTTGGTCGGGACCGCTCGTGCTGTCCGGCGCGGGACTGCTGCTTGGCCTCGCGCCTGATTTAGTCGACGAGTCGCTCCTGGCGAGCGCGTCCCGGGCGATCGCAGGAAAGCCGGTCGATGTGGATCTGGTACTCTGGCATGGCTTTACCCCGGCTTTCTTTCTGAGCCTCGTCACGTTCGCCGGGGGCATCGCGGTTTTCGCCTCCCGGCGACGATGGTCGCTGCAACCGCGATGGATCCGCGTGATCGAGCGCTGGGGACCCGAGCGGTGGTACGAGGGCGGGCTCGAAGCGTTGTACGCCACGGCGAGCACGCAGACCCGCCTTCTGCAGAACGGCTACCTGCGTTATTACCTTTTGACCGTTGTTGCGGCGACGCTCACGGCCGTCGGAGCGCCATTGCTGCGGTCGGCCCCGCTGAGCCTGAATCCGGCGTGGTCGGATTTTCGCTTCTACGAACTGGCGCTTGCGGCGCTGGTGATGTCCGCCGCCTTGGCGACGGCATCCCTGGATTCGAGGTGGGGCGCCGTCGCGGCTTTGGGTGTGGTCGGCTACGGGCTCGCGCTGATCTTCATCCTTTTCGGCGCGCCGGATCTGGCGATGACGCAGTTCCTTTTCGAGACCCTGATGGTGATTTTGTTCGTCCTGGTTTTCTATTTTCTGCCGCGGTTTGCGACCTCGTCGCCGCCGGGGGCGCGGCTGCGGGACGCGGTCGTGGCGCTTCTGGCGGGTGGCCTCATGACCCTGCTTGTCATGATCGCGACCGAAGTCCAGCTGCAACCTTCCATCTCGGGGTATTTCGCAGAAGGCAGCGTTCCGAAGGCGCACGGCCGGAACATCGTCAACGTCATCCTGGTCGACTTCCGCGCGCTGGATACGCTCGGAGAGATCACCGTCCTGGCCGCCGCCGGGATCGGCGTTTTCGCCCTTCTGAAGCTCGGGCGCGGCGAGGGAATATCGTGAAGTCGCTTATCCTGCAAACAGCGACTCGGCTCATCTTGACGCTGCTCCTGCTGTTCTCGATCTTCCTGCTCATCCGCGGCCATCACGAGCCCGGCGGGGGCTTCGTCGCCGGATTGGTCGCGTCCGGAGCGTTCGCGCTCTGCGCGATCGCCTACGACATCGAGGCCGCGCGCCGGGCGCTGCGCATCGACCCGATCGTCCTGACCGGGCTGGGACTGCTCACCGCCGCCGGCGGCGGCATCGTCGGGATTCTCGACCGGCAGCCGTTTCTTACGGGCCGGTGGCTTGTGTGGTCGACGGAGAATTTCGGCCGGATCGCAATCGGGACTCCTCTGCTGTTCGACGCGGGGGTCTACATGGTCGTGACCGGCGTCACGCTGACGATCGTTTTTTCACTGATGGAGGAATAGTGGAACCGGTCCTGGCCGTTGCGGTTGGCGTGCTGTACGCCGCCGGGCTGTACCTGATGCTGCGGCGCAGCATCGTCAAGCTCATTCTCGGTCTCGCCCTCCTCGGCAACGCCGCCAATCTGCTGATCTTCGTCGCCGGCGGGCTTACGCGCACGGCGCCGCCGTTGATCGCCGAAGGGGAGACAAGGCCGGACGGGCTTTTCGCCGATCCACTGCCGCAGGCTTTGATTCTGACGGCCATCGTCATCGGATTCGGCGTGTTGGCTTTTTCGATGGTGCTCGCCTATCGAGCCCATCAGATCGTTGGCGCGGACGACCTGGATCGGATGAAAGGAACCGACACGTGACTCTTCTGCTCGTGCTTCCAGTCCTGATCCCGCTGCTCACTGCCGTCGCCTCGCTCCTGGCCTGGCGCAGCCGTCGCGTGCACCGATGGATGGCGATGACCGGCGCGTCCGCGCTACTGGTATCCGCCTTCGCGTTGTTGAAGCAGGTGAGCGAAAGGGGCATTCACGCGCTCCAGATCGGCGACTGGCCGGCACCCTTCGGCATTACCCTGGTGGCGGACCAGTTCAGCGCCATCATGGTCGCGGTGACCGGGTTTATGGGGTTCTGCGTCACGCTGTATTCCCTCGCCGAAATGGATCGGCCTCGGGAGTCGTTTGGCTATTATCCGCTGCTGATGGTCCTTCTCATGGGAGTATCGGGCGCTTTTCTCACGGGCGATCTCTTCAACCTGTACGTCTGGTTCGAGGTGATGCTGATGGCGTCCTTCGTGCTCCTGGCGCTCGGTGGCGAGGAGGCCCAGCTCGAGGGCGCGATCAAGTACGTCACGCTGAATCTCATCTCGTCCGCGTTGTTCCTCGCGGCCGTCGGGATTCTTTACGGAATCGCCGGCACGCTCAACATGGCCGATCTGTCCGTGAAGCTGAAGGAGCCGGCGCATCGGGGCCTGATCACGACCGTCGCAATGCTTTTTTTCGTCGCCTTCGGCATCAAAGCGGCGGCGTTCCCGTTGTTTTTCTGGCTACCGGCTTCGTATCACACGCCGCCGGTCGCCGTTTCGGCGATTTTCTCCGCGCTCTTGACGAAGGTCGGGGTGTACTCGTTGATCCGCACTTTCACGCTGCTGTTTGTCGGCGAGCCCGGCTACACCCACGCCTGGATTCTCGTCGTTGGCGGCCTCACCATGGTTACCGGCGTGCTCGGGGCCGTGGCGCAGCTCGAATTTCGCCGCCTGCTGGCTTTCCATATCGTAAGCCAGATCGGTTACCTGTTGATGGGCCTCGGATTGCTCACCGCGGCGGCGCTGGCCGGCTCGGTTTACTTCATGATGCACGTCATCTTCGCCAAATCCGCCCTGTTCCTCGTGAGCGGGGTTGTTTACCGGCTGCGCGGGACCTACGACCTGAAAAAACTCGGCGGCCTCTACGGGCCGCACCCGTGGCTGGCGGCTCTGTTCCTGATCGCCGCACTTTCTCTGGCAGGGATTCCCCCCTCGTCGGGGTTTTTCGCCAAGCTCGCGCTGATCCGGGCCGGGCTGGTCGACGGGCAATACGGGATCGTCGTCGCCGCTCTCGGAGTGAGCTTGTTGACGCTTTTCTCGATGATCAAGATCTGGAACGAGGTGTTCTGGAAGAAGGCGCCTGAAACCCGGAGCGGGGGATCGCCAGGGGATACGCGAGATCGCCGGGTGTCGCCGCTGTCCGCGGCGTCGATTGTCCTCGTTTGCGCGGCGATCGTGGCCATGGGGCTGGCGGCAGAAATTTTTCTATCTCTGGCGGTCGAGGCGGGACGCCAGCTGATGGAGCCGGACGCATACGTGCGCGCGGTGCTGGGGGAGGGCCGGTGACCGCTTTTCTCTGGAACATTCTTCTCGCGCTCGCCTGGGCGGCGATGACTGAAAATTACCGGCCGGCAGGGCTGATCGCCGGCTTCGCGCTCGGGTTTTTCATCCTGTACTTCGCGCGGCGGATCGTGGGCAGACCCGACTACCTGATCAAGACGCGGCAAAGCATCGGGTTGTTCCTGTTCACGGTATGGGAGCTGATCCTTGCCAACTTGCGGGTCGCCTACGATGTGTTGACGCCGAGATACTTCATGCGTCCAGGAGTGGTCGCCGTCCCGCTCGACGCGCGCACCGACGCGGAAATCACGCTTCTCGCCAACCTCATTACGTTGACTCCCGGGACTCTGAGCCTGGACGTATCGAGCGATCGGCGGGTATTGTACGTCCACGTCATGTACATCGACGACGACATCGACGCGGTGCGACGAAAGATCAAGGACGGCTTCGAAAAAAGGGTGTTGGAGGTGTTAGGACCATGACCTCGGTCGTCCCCAGTGCGGTTTTCGAGCCGGCCGACGCAGGACTGGCGGTTCTGACGGCGGCGCTGGCGTTGGGGTTCCTCCGTCTGGTGCGGGGCCCCAGCCTTCCCGACCGCGTGGTCGCGCTCGATTTGATCACGGTCATCGCGGCGGCGATCCTGGCGGTGGAGACCCTGGCCACGCGGCGTGCGGTGTTTCTCGACGCCGCGATCGTGCTGGCGTTGATTTCGTTTTTAGGAACGGTGGCCTTCGCCCGCTACCTGGAACGTAGGGGGCGCGATGAGTGATTGGCTGGAAGGGGCGCTCCTGATCGTCGGGGCCGTTTTTCTGCTCGCCGCCTCGATCGGCGTGACGCGAATGCCCGATCTCTTCACCCGAATGCAATGCGCCACGAAAGCGTCGACCCTGGGAATCGGCTGCATTCTGCTGTCGGTGGCGCTTTCGATGGAGGATCTCGGATTGGCGATTCGCGCGATCCTGACGATTTTCTTTTTTCTCCTGACCGCGCCCGTCGCCGCTCACATGATCGCGAGGGCTGCATACTTCGTCGGGGTGCCGCTCTGGGAGAAAACGCTGGTCGATGAGCTGCGCGGCCATTACGACCCGCAGACGCATCGGCTGGCGGGTGGCGGGGACGCCGAAAGCACGGCGGGCGGCGGAAAACGCGTTCCGGGCCCCTGATCGTTCACGGAGAGGAAGGGCGCGATTGACGTTTCACCGAGGGGTTTGTAACAATCCCTTCGTGCATCGGCAGCCTGGAAGGAAACGGCTTTTCCGGAGCGCCCTGCCCTGCGGGCTCGCGGTCGCCTTTACCCTGCTTTTCCTTTCGCCGCACCACTCCGTCGACGGAATTACCGGCCAGTCGCGTCTCCACCTTTCACCAGCGAAAACCGGGAAAACCAACCCGGTTTCGAGCTATCGGGATCAAAACTTCCATCCGGTCCTCCGGGACGGCGGAGGGAAGGCCAGCCTGCCGTGGTCCTCGTCCCTTCTCGATTTCGACCTGAAGCAGAACCTTCGTACCTGGCCGGTGATTGCCGGCAACCTCACCCGCTCACCTCCGACCGCCGTCGAGCCGGCGTCGCTGTCATAACACCCATCTGATCGTCGCCGCGCGGGCTGCCCGTTCGAAGGTAGCACCCGCTGTGCGAACCGAAACCGACTCTTTGAGCCGAAAGTTCGGCTGATATCTGCCGCGCTTCGGCGGAGGTGAAAACCCGGTGATGCTACGAGACGGATCGACAGCCGAGGAGCGGTCGTCGGCCCTGTTCGAGTTTGACCCGCTGTCGCCGTTCGAATTCTTTCAGACGTTCAAGAGAACGAGCTACCTTCAACCGGAGAAGCGACTCGTCCTGGCGGTTCTGGAAGACGCGGTGCTCTGTTTGCGAAAGTATTCGGGCTGTCCGTCGGGAAAGGGCAGGCGCCTGTTCCAGGAAACCATGGAATGGGTCCTGACGGATGATCCCGACTGGCTATTTTCGTTTGCCAACGTTTGCGAGGCTCTGGGGCTCGACCCTCGTTACGTGCGCCGGGGGTTGGCCGATTCGATGAACGCCAAGCGGTCAGGGATCGCAACAGACAAGAAGCGAACGGCCCGCGGGCCGGTTACACGAAAAATCCCCCTGCAGGGCGGTCTGATCAAGGCCTCCGACGGGGCTCCGGCGGGGCGCCGGCGGCGGCGGAAGCAGGCAGACGCCCGGTGAAGCATCAACCCGGCCCGGTGCGCTGGACATTTGACCCGCCATAGGGTAATCAACCTCGATTGCCTGCAAGCCCGTCCGTCGACGTCGGCGCGGGCGAGCCCGGGGTGGCACCTCGTAGACGCACCACTGACATCAAGAAGCAAGAAGGAGAACAAGATGAATCTTCCCTGTTTCCGTCGCGTCCGGCTTCCCGCGGTTCTTCTGACGCTCGCGCTCGGTTGCGCCTTTGCGCAGGCTCAGCCGGCGCGAGAGGAGTTCCAGCCGCAGGTCGGCCAGGCGGGCAAGGACGTCATCTGGGTGCCGACGCCGCAGGCGCTGGTCGAGAAGATGCTGGACATGGCCAGGGTGACGCCCAACGACGTGGTGATGGACCTCGGGTCCGGCGACGGCCGGACCGTGATCAGCGCGGCCAAGCGCGGCGCCAGGGCGATCGGCGTCGAGTACAATCCCGACATGGTCGAGCTGTCGAAGCGCAACGCCGCGCGGGAGGGCGTGAGCGATCGCGCGAGCTTCGTCAGGCAGGACCTGTTCCAGACCGACTTGTCGCAGGCGACGGTGATCACGATGTTCCTGCTTCCGGACATCAACCTGAAATTGCGTCCCAAGATCCTCGACCTGAAACCCGGCACGCGAGTCGTTTCCAACTCCTTCACGATGGGAGAGTGGGTGGCGGACGAGGAGGCGACCGTCAAGGACGACTGCGCGTCCTACTGCACCGCGCTCCTCTGGATCGTGCCCGCGAAGGTCGAGGGCACGTGGCGGCTGCCGCAGGGGGATCTGACCCTGAAGCAGAGCTTCCAGATGATTTCCGGAACGCTGAAGACCGGGAAAGGCAGCGTGCCGGTCAAGGGCCGGCTGAACGGCGATCAGATCACGTTCACGGCCGGAGGCGCGCAGTACGTGGGCCGGGTAGGCGGTAACGTCATCGAGGGAACGGCGCGCTCGGGCGGCAGCGACAGCCGCTTCCGCGCCACGCGCTAGCCCCGCCGCCAGAAGAGCGGCGGCGGACCGGTACGAACACGCCGGTCAGCAGTGAGCAGTTCGAGGTTCAAGCTCGAGGTGTGATGCCCGGACCGCTTGAACCTTCGAACGGTTTGAACTTTTGAACTGCTTGAACGGTTTGAACCGGAGCGAAGCGACCTCGGTACAGACCGGAGACCGGGGACCGAAGACCGGCACGAACCGCTCGAACCAAGCGTCGACGATTGATCCGCTTGAACCCTTGAACGGTTTGAACTTTTGAACGGCTTGAACGGTCCGAACTGAAGCGAAGCGACCCCTCTACAATTTCAGCAGTCGCCTCGCGTTTCCTTCCAGCATGAGCTGCTTTTCGGCGTCGGGACAGTCGAGCGCTTCGACCTTCTCGACCGCTTTCCAGTCTCCGAGGGAGTAAGGGTAGTCGGTCCCCACCATGATGTGGTCGGCGCCGGCCAGTCGCCGCAGATAGTCGATCGTGTCGACGCGATAGAGCATGTTGTCGTAGTAGATGTTTCCGAGGTAGCCGCTCGGCGGCTTCCTGGCCGCGGGTGCACGCGGCCCCGAACGGACCTGCCATCCCTGGTCGAAACGGCCGAGGTGGTAGGGGAAAAATCCGCCGCCGTGGAGCACGCATAGCTTCAGGCCGGGAAAGCGGTCGAAGACCCCGCTGTAGGTCATGAAGCAGAGCGAGAGAGCGCTGTCGGCGGGATTGCCGCAGATGAGCTTCAGCCCGTAGGGACCCATCCGCTCCGAGCCCGCGACGTCCTCGGGGTGCATGACGATCAGAGCGTCCAGCTCCTGCGCCTTGGCCCAGAAAGGGTCGAAGTCGGTGCTGCCGTAGTAGGTGCCGTTCACGTTGGTGCCGATATAGCCTCCGCGCAGCTTGAGATCGCGAATCGCGTCCTCGAGCACCCTGGCGGCGCGCGCCGGGTCCTGCAGCGGCACGGAAGCCATGCCGACGAAACGGTCGGGATGGCGCGCCACCAGATCCTTGATCCCCTCGTTGTAGACCCGGCACCAGGTCTCTCCCTGCTCGCCGCTCAGGCGGTAGCCGAGGGTCGCGGTGTGGGCTTCGAGCGCGGCCATCGCCAGCCTGGAATTCTGCATCATCTCGAGTCGCTTCTCGACGGCCGGAAGCTCGGGGTGGAGCACGAAAGGCGGTCCGCCCGCGAACGAAAGCGATTTCTCGCCGTCGACTTCCTTGAGCTCGACGCCCATGGTTCGGCCGTGGCGCCTGGCTTCCTCCAGCAGGCTTTCAGGCACGTAGTGGTGATGGATATCGATCGCACATGGATTCATGGGGATTCCTCTCGGGCGCTCCGCCCGCTCTCTCCGGCCGCGGAGAGAGCGGAGCGGAGTCACACAAAGTCGCTTCGCTCGCGTTCAAAGCGTGCCGCGGAGCGGCGCCGGCGAACTCCTTATTAATGCGGCCGGCAGATCTGCTGGCGCCGCACGCGTCCGGGGAAGACGTCGCGGGAACAGCCGTCCTCGACGACCACCTGGCCGTTGACCACCACGGCCTTGATCCCCGGCGGGTGTCTCTTCACTTCCTGGGCATCGACCATTTCGGGCAGCCTCTCGCTCACCAGGTCGTCGATCCGATCGGCGTCGAAGACCGTGACATCGGCCGGCATCGCCGGCTTGAGCAGCCCGCGGTTCAGGCGCAGCCTCTCGGCCGGAAACCCGGTGAGCTTGTGCACGGCCTGCTCGAGGTTGAAAAGGTTTTTCTCGCGGCGCCAGTAGCCCAGAACCTTGGCGGGCGCGCCGTGCCAGAAGAAACGGTCGAGATGCGCTCCGACATCGGTGCCGATGAGGCTGGTGTGGGATTTGATCATGTCGGCGAGCAGCTCCATGTGCGCGTTGGCGAGCCCGTAGTACACGCAGCGCGAGCGCAGGTCGTCCTCGAGCCACGTGTCGAAAAAGGCGTCCACCGGGGGCTTCTCGGTGAGCCGGGCGATCTCGACGACGTTCTTGAGCTCGAGCTTTTTCAGCTCGGGCTTCTCGAGGCGCTCGAAGACCACCCGCTCCCATCCGTGCCATTCGGGGAATTCGGGCTTGCCGGCGCCGGCCGTTCGCTCCTGCTCGAGCCGCCGCCGGATGTCGCTCTGCCGAAGCTGCGCGCCGAGATCGGGCGCGCCCTTGATCGCTTCCCAGGCCGGAAGACCGTTCAGGATGAAGCAGTCCCTGACGGTGAAGCGCCGGATGTGCTGATAGGGAATGACGACGCCGTAGATGTTCTGCCCGCGTTTTTGCGCCTCCGCCATGTAGCGGATCGCCTTCGGGCCGTCCTCCTTCTCGCCGGGGCGGATGCGGAACTCGTTGCCGATCTGCGTCGCGCGAATCCGCTCGAGCATCGCCGGGACGCCGGTCTCGGGCTTGAGGATCATGCCGAAGCCGTTGAACTGGAAGCAGCCGTTGAACTCGCCGGCGACGTTCGCCAGCTCGACGATCTCGTCGTGCGTCGCGAACGTGCTGGGCGTGCCGGCATGGATCGCCGGTCCGCCCCGGGGGCTCGTCGAAAAGCCGACCGCGCCGGCTTCCATGCCTTCGCGCACCATCCGCTTCATCGTTTCGAGCTCCTCCGCGGTCGCCTCGCGCGCGTAGGCCGCTTCGCCCATGACCGTGAGGCGAACGGGAGAGTGGGGCATCAGCGCGGCGACGTTCACCGCGACGTTGCCCTCGAGATAGTTCAGGTAGTCCGGAAACGTGCTCCACTTCCAGTCCTTGTCGTCGACGTATTTGTCCAGCACTCTGCGGAGATACTGGACGAGGACCTGGCGCGGCTCCGGTCGGGGAGGGACCGGAGCGCACGAGGCGCCGCAGTCGCCGATGACGATGGTCGTGACGCCGTAGTTGACCACCGGGTTGCCGTGCGGATACTGGACGACGAAGGCGTCCATGTGCGTGTGGGCGTCGATGAAGCCGGGCGCCACCACCTTTCCGCGCGCGTCGATTTCCTTCGCTCCCTTGCCGAGGTTCTTGCCGATCGCGGTGATGTTCTCGCCGTCGATGGCGATGTCGGCTTCGAAGGCGGGGCCGCCGGTGCCGTCGACGACGGTGCCGTCGCGTATCACGAGGTCGTGAGCCATGGGATCGGAGCCTCCTTTCCGGGCTTTTCTCGCTTATCCCATTGTTCCGCGGCGCATGTCAACGGAGAAGGACCGCCTCCGGCGGGCGTTCGAGCCGTTCGACCCGTGCCGCCGGACGGCGGACCGAAGACCGGAGACCGCGGACCGGGAAGAACGAAAGAACGGCAAACCGGAAACCGTTTTTGATTACATTACGTCTTCCGGACGCTCGTAGCGGGCGCGGCCCATGCGTTCCTTGATCGTGGGGTAGGCGACCGTGAAGATCGTGATCAGGATCAGGATCACGACGCTGGGGAACGCGAGCCACTTCGCGCCGTAGGCCGCGGTCGAGATCCAGAGGTAGTTCTCCGCGATCTTGCCCAGCGTCAGGCCGAGGATCAGCGGCGGCCGCGGCCAGCCGAACATCACCATGAAGTAGCCCACGACGCCGAAGATCAGCGTCACGATGATGTCCTCGAGCGAGTTGTTCGCGGTGAACGAGCCGATGAAGACGAGAAAAAGCAGGAAAGGGATCAAAAGCGAGCCGCGGATGAAAGTGAGCGCGGCGAGGTGGTTCAGGATCAGGAAACAGATCGCGGCCACGATGATGTTGGCGATGATGAGCACCCAGACCATCGCGAAGGTGACGTCGAGGTGGCTCTTGAGCATCTCGGGGCCGGGATTCAGTCCGACGATCAACAGGGCGCCCAGCAGAAGCGCCATCGCGCCGCTGCCGGGAATGCCGAAAGCGACGGTCGGAATGAGGTCGCCGCCGCGGGTGGAGTTGTTGGCCGCCCCGGGGCCAAGGACGCCCTCGACGCAGCCCTTTCCGGCCCGCGACTTGTCCTTGAGGCTTTGCACCGCGTGAGCGTAGGAGATCCACTGGGCGACGTTGGCGCCCAGCACCGGCAGCACCCCGAAGTAGACGCCGATCAAGCTGCAGCGGATCACGAGCCAGAAATGGCGGAAGGTGTCCTTGACGCCTTCCATCACGCCGGTCAGCTTTTCCTGCTTGTTGCTGGCGATGCTGGTTCCTCGAACGGCGAGATCCACGATCTCGGGGATCGCGAACAGTCCGACGACCACCGGAATCAGGTCGAGGCGGTCCCAGAGGTAGAGGGTGCCGAAGGTATAGCGCAGCGAGCCGGTTTGCGGGTCGACTCCGATGGCGGCCAGCATCAGGCCGATGCCTCCGGCGAGCAGCCCCTTGATCAGCGAGGCTCCGGCGAGCGTGCCGATGAAAGTGATGCCCATGATGGCGATGATGAAGAGCTCGGGGGAACCGAACAGCAGGACCAGCGGCCGCATGATAGGGATCGAGATCGCCAGCGAGAGGGCGCCCACGATTGCGCCGATCACGGAGCTCATGATGGCCGCACCGAGCGCGCGCCCGGCCTCGCCGTTTTTCGACATGGGATAGCCGTCCATGATGAGCGCCGCCGAGGAGCCCTCGCCGGGGATTCCGAAGAGAATGGATGTGAGGTCGCCCGTGGTCCCCGTGACCGCGAGCATGCCCAGCAGGAAAGCGAACGCTTCGATCGGCGTCTTGATCGTGTAGGAAAAGGGGAGCATGAGGGCGAGCGTGGCGAGGCCGCCGAGACCGGGAAGCAGTCCGACGAAAAACCCGATGGCGATCCCGATCAGCAGGTAGCCGAAAGCCGGCCAGGCCACCACTTTCCAGAAGCCGATAACGAACGCCTCGAGCATCGCTTTCCCCCGCAAAATTCAACGAATGGCTTGGAGCATGCTCCTTACCCTATATCGGGGCGCGGGTCAACCGGGCCGGCGGTATCGCGGCCGCTCGCCGTCGCTTCGTGTTCGAGCGGTGCGTGACGAGGTTCGGCGTTTCACTTGCCGAGAACCCATTTCATCTTCTCGACGACGTCCGGCGGCTGGGCGATGACCTCTCTGGCGTGGGCCTCCAGCTCTTCCCCGGCCAGCGGGTTCACGTTCCAGCCGCGCCTGGCGGCTTCCGCCCTGAGCTCCGGATCGCTCATCGCCTTGGCGTATGCGTCGCGCAGGATCCTGACCCGGTCGGGCGGGACTCCGGGCGGGGCGCTGACCGGACGTCCGAGAGTGACGGCGGTGAGAATGACTTTGGCGAGCCTTTTCCCGGAATCGGGCGTCCCGTAACGTTGCATCAGCTCCCACAGAGTCGGCACGTCCTTCAGACGCGGATCGCGTTTCGTGCCGGTCTGCATGACGACCCGCGTGAAGCCGGATTGGTGCCACCGCTTGTACGGTTCGCGCCCGAAGTAGGTCGCGACGACCGGCGACCAGCAGACCACCTCGTTGCGCTCGATCGCCAGATCGATCTCCGCTCCCCCCTGATAGCCGCCGACGATGTGGGTCTTGACGCCGAGCACCTCCTCCATGAGGCGGGGGATGTAGTGGCCGGTGGTGCCGGTGCCGGAGCTGCCGCACCGCGGAGGCACCTTCGCGTTGCGCAGATCGTCGATCGTCTTGTAGGGCGTGTCGGCCCGGATGAAGTGAAGGATCTCGTTCTGCTCGGGCGAGCCGATCCAGGTGAACTTCCCCCAGTCGAACTTGACCTCGTCGCGCTTGATCAACTGGTCGAAGTAGAGAGCGGGATTGAACGCGCCGATGGTGAGCCCGTCGGGCCTGGCGATGTTGTAGAGGTAGTTGGCGGCGACGATCCCGCCCGCGCCCGGCATGTTCTGCGGCACGATCTCGGGGTTGCCCGGAATGTGCCGCGAGAGATAGCGGATCGCGAGCCGCGGCCACTGATCGTAGCCGCCGCCCGCGGTCGAGCCGATGACGAGCCTGATGCTCTTTCCCTGGTAGAACGGCGCGTCCGCGGCCTGCGCCGGGCTGACGCCGGCGACGAGCGCCAGACCGAGGAGCAAGGCCGCCGGCCTCGCTCCTCGCTTCCCCGTGCCTTCCGTTCCCACGATCCGAAACGCCCTGTTCATCGTGGTTCCTCGTATCTTGCGTGGCGGCAGTCGTTTGCGCCGCCGGGCCCTTTCTTCCCGGGCCCGCGAAAGCGCGTCACTTCCCGAGGAGCTTCTGCACCCGCTGCACAACGTCCGGCGTGGTGCTCATGACCTCTTTGGCGAGCGCCTCGAGCTCCTCGCCGGTCCCCGGATCGATCTCCAGACGCCGTTTTTCCGCCTCGGCGAGAAGGGCGGGGTCGTTGACCGCCTTGTTGAACGCGTCGCGCATGATCTTCACGCGGTCGGCGGGAACGCCGGGAGGAAAAACGAGCGGCCGGCCGAAATCACCGGCGGCGAGCACGACCTTGGCGAGGGCGCGCGGCCCGGCGGGCGTCTTGTACTGGTCCATCAGCTCGTGGATGGTCGGGGTGTCCTTGAGCCGCGCGTCGCGCTTGCTCCCGGTCTGGATGAGGACGTTGACGAATTTCTTCTTGCGCCAGGTGATGAACGGCTCGCGGGCGAAGTAGGCCGTGATCGTGAAGGCCCGGCACTGCAGCTCCCCGCGTTCGACCGCGAGGTCGATGTCCTGGCCCGAGACGTAGCCCGAGACGATGTCGAACCTGGTGCCGATCGTCTCGTCGATCAGCTTGGGCATGTAGTAGCCGGTCGAGGTGACCCCGGTGGCGCCGCACTTGGGGGCGGTCGACGCCTTGCGCACGTCCTCGATCGTCTTGTAGGGCGTGTCCGCGCGCATATAGAGCAGGTGGTTCGACGTGACCGTGCTGCCGATCCAGATGAACTTGTTCCAGTCGAACTTCACCTCGGGTCGCTTGATGAGCTGCTCGAAATAGAGCGCGGGATAGATGGCCGCGATCGTCAGCCCGTCGGGCCTGGCGACGTTGTAGACCTGGTTGGCGGCAATCAGCGAGGCCGCCCCCGGGACGTTCTGGATGATGATGTTGGGGCTGCCGGGAATGTATTTGGGCAGGAATTCCGAGAGGAGCCGCGGGTAGAGATCGTAGACGTCGCCGGCTTTGGTGCCGACCACGATGGTGATCGTCTTTCCCTGGTAGAAGGGTGTCTGCGCGCCGGCCGTCGTGCTTGCGGCCAGAAATGCCAGCAAAACAAGACATACAACCATAAGTAGGTCCTCCCTCCCCGTGAAGTTGGAGCCGGGCCGGGGACCGGCCCGGCTGTTTATCGCAGGATCGTTGCTACGTGACCATCGGTTGCCTGGCTCCTCAGGGTCGCTTCGCTCCGGTTCAAACCGTTCAAGCAGTTCAAAAGTTCAAACCGTTCAAAGGTTCAAGGCGTTCAATCGCTTCGCTCCGTTCAAGGTGTTCAAAAGTTCAAGGCGTTCAAAGGTTCAAGCGGATCAATCGTCGACGCTTGGTTCGAGCGGTTCGTGCCGGTCTTCGGTGCCCGGTCTCCGGTCTGTACCGAGGTCGCTTCGCTCCGGTTCAAACCGTTCAAAAGTTCAAGGCGTTCATTCGCTCCGTTCAAACGGTTCAAGCCATTCGTGCCGGTCCCCGGTCTTCGGTCTCCGGTCCCGGTTCTGTACCTCGAACCTCCAACCGGGAACCGTTATTTTACTTGCCGCTCAACATCTGCCCGACACGCGTGGCGATCGCCGGGCTTACGCCTATCACTTCCTTCGCAAGCTTTTCCAGTTCCTCGCCCGCCGCCGGGTCGAGCTCGAGCTTGCGCTTTTCCGCCGCCGCCTGCAATCCGGGATCGGCCAGCGCTTTGGTGAAAGCGTCGCGCAGGATTTTGACCCGGTCGGCCGGGACGCCCGGAGGCAGCACCAGCGGGCGGCCGAACTCGCCGGCGGAAAGCACGACTTTTGCCAGGCTCCGGCCGGCTTCCGATGTCTTGTAGCGGTCCATCAGCTCATAGATCGTGGGAGCGTCCTTGAGACGCGCGTCACGTTTCGCCCCGCTCTGCATCAGGACGTTGACGAACTTGTTCTTGCGCCAGGTGATGAACGGCTCGCGGGCGAAGTAGGCCGTAATCGTGAAGGCGCGGCAGACCACCTCGCCGCGCTCGACCGCGAGGTCGACGTCCTGGCCGGATTGATATCCGAGGACGATATTGAACCTGGTGCCGAGCGTTTCCTCCATCAGCTTGGGAAGGTAGTACCCCGTGGAGGTAACGCCGTTGGAGCCGCACTTGGGCGCTGTCGCGGCGTTGCGGATGTCGTCCA
The DNA here is from genome assembly GCA_035574315.1 of Candidatus Zixiibacteriota bacterium. NCBI lineage: Bacteria > Pseudomonadati > Candidatus Zixiibacteriota > Candidatus Zixiibacteriota bacterium. Next base: position 70,153 of record DATLYW010000047.1, on the reverse strand, counting down.
TCGACCTGTACGGGGCGTCCGCCCTCATGTACAGAAGGTGGTTCGAGGTCACCGGGCTTCCGATCCAGCCGAACCTGGTCCAGTCGAACCGGACCTCCTTCTTCTTTGCGAGCTGGTCGAAGTAAAGTGCCGGATAGATCGCGCCGATGGTGAGGCCGTCGGGCCTGGCGACGTTGTAGACCTGGTTCGCCGCGATCATCGACGCGGCTCCTGGCACGTTTTGCACGATGATGTTGGGGTTCCCCGGGATGTATTTGGGCATGAACTCCGCCAGCATCCGGGGATAAAGGTCATAGGCGTCGCCGGCCTTGGTGCCGACGACGATGGTGATCGTCTTTCCCTGGTAAAAAGGGGCCTGCGCTTGCACGCTCTGGCACAGAAGCAAAACGAAGCCGAGCCCCGCGAAAACTTTCCTCATGCTGTATACCTCCAGGATGTAGGGATGCCTGAAATTTCCAACTCTCTTATCATCATTGCGCTGCGGTTCAAGAGGCGGGCGGCCTCAGATGCCGAGCCAGGAGAAAACCAGACCCTCCGGGAAGGGGAGATTGAGCAGCCTGATGAACAGCCCGTAGAAGATCAGCCACGAGGAGGCGGTAAGGATCACCGACAGCGGCCACGGCTCGCGGGACTGGATCTTGAGATAGGTGAAAACGAGTAAAGGGACGCTGAGGGAGAATCCGAGGAGCCAGATGGAAAGGAAAAAGCCGAAGATCCAGGCGAAAATATTCCACGTACGGTGCCGGGCGACGCCGGCGTCGACTCCCTGGGCGAACTGGCGATCCATGGGCGTGGCGTCGGCCCGTTGCTTCGCCGTGTAGCCTCTGAGGTCCAGGATCACCTGGGCGATCGCCAGAGCCAGCATCGGAAAACCGATCGCGTAAGGATAAAGCCGCGCCTGGAGCCGCCACTCCTGCGCCTGATAGACGAACACCCCGAAAAACACCAGGGCGCAGAGACTGAAAACGGCCGCGGGTCTGATCTTCAACTGTGACTCCTTTCCGATTCCTGCGTGCGCCAGCCGTAAAGTCTGGCCGCGTTGGCGCACATGATCTTCTCTTTTTGCTTTTCGGTGATGTCCTTGCGCCCCCTCACGGTGGAAACCATGTGCGGAAAACCGCCGTCCCAGTGGGGATAGTCGGAGGCGAACAGAATGACGTCCTCGCCGATCTTTTCCAGGACGTAAGGGAGCGTGCTCTCCTCCGGCTCGGTTGCGTAGAACCAGTTGCCGGCGGTCATGTACTCGCTCGGCTTCTTCTTCAGCAGCGGCGCCTCGGATTTCCGCTTCTCCCACTCCTCGTCCATCCGGTCCATCCAGTACGGAACCCAGCCGCAGCCGCACTCGAGGAACGCGATCCTGAGATCGGGAAACTTCTCCGGCACCCCGCCGTAAACCAGCGCCGCGCAGTCGAGCAGCGTCTCGAACGGCCGCCCGACCGTGTGGCGGAAGAGGAAGGTGTCGAAGCGAATCTCGCCGGCCGGACCCTGGCGCGAGTTGTGGACGAGAAGGGGAACGTCGAGATCCTGCAGCAGCTGAAAGATCGGCCAGTGGACGGGCTGCCCGAGGTGTTCCTTCATGCCGAAGGTGGCGACGGTGATGCCGGCGAGGCCGAGCCCGGTGATCGCCCGCTGGATCTCCTTGCAGGCGGCGTCCACGTCCTGGAAGGGAGCCAGGGCGACCGCCTTCAGCCGGGGGCTCTCGGCGCAAATGCTCGCCACCCAGTCGTTGTAGGCGCGGCAGTAAGCCGCCGCGTAGTCCTTTTCGGGGAGCTGGGTCACCGCAAAGCCGCTGGTAGGGAACAGCACGGCGATGTCGATCCCCTCGGTGTCCATGTCGCGGAGCCGCGTCGCGAGGTCGGTGACGTAGAGCCCGAGCTTCCCGTACATGCTGGAGTCCCAAACATCGCTCGGCAGCAGCGATCCCTGGCGCCGGCAGTAAGGCTCGGCCATGAACTTGCGGATATCGGCGTCCCGGTCGCGCACGTGGCCGTCGGCGTCGATCACCTTCACGCTTTGCAAGTCCGGGCGTCCCATGGTTCCTTTATCCGGCCGCTGGCCGCGCGCGGCCCGGCCTGAGGCGGGTCCGCGTGCATCCCCGCGCCGGTCGCTGATTATCATATGGGGAAAACCGAGGCAATGGGCGGGCGGTTTTTTGCCGGCCGGCCGGAGGTGTGATATGGGATGGGGCGAACCAGAGGTTGCGCCTGCGGGACCGTGGATTTCTACCTCTCTGAAGAAGAAGAGGGCCTGCGGCGGGCGGTGGAAGCTTTCGTCCGGGAAGAGCTGTCGCCGCTCGAGCCCGAGTTCGAGAACGCGCCCGACATTTTCGAAGGTAGCCGCTGGAAGAGCCGCGCGCGGCGCAGCGAGGACCCGGAGATCCGCCGCTTCACCGCGCTGATGGAGGAGCTGGAGAAAAAGGCCGAGGCGCGCGGCCTCTGGCACCTCGACGTCCCGAAACAGTACGGCGGGCTCGAAGCCAGCAACGTGGCGATGCTCGCGGTCACCGAAGAGCTCGAGAAGAGCTCGATCCCCTTCGAACTCGGCAACCACGTCTCCAACATCCTGTACGCCTGCCGGGGAGAGCAGATCGAAAGGTTTCTGCTTCCCTGCATCCGGGGCGAGAAGACCTCGGCCTTCGCGCTGAGCGAGCCGGCCTCGGGCTCCGATCCCTCGATGCTTCGGACCACGGCGGCTCCGGACGGAGACTACTTCGTGATCAACGGCACCAAGATGTTTCCGACCTTCGCGGACGTCGCCGATTTCGTCCAGCTCTTCGCCCGGCTGCCCGGCACCGAGGGCCGGGACGGGGTGACCTGTTTCCTGATCGAGACCGGCACTCCCGGCTACCGGGTGGTGCGCAGCATCGCGACCATCGCCGGCACCGAGCCGTGCGAGCTGGTCTTCGAGAACTGCCGCGTGCACCGCAGCCAGGTGCTGGGCGAGGTGGGCAAGGGCTGGGAGCTGAACCAGGCGTGGCTGGGAGCCCGGCGCTTTCAGGTGGGAATCCGCTCGCACGGCACGGCGCAGCGCGTCCTGCGCGTGCTCAAAGCGGAGGGAATCGTCCCCGAAAACCGCGGGAGCTTTGCGGAACGGATCGGCGGTTTCCTCGGCGAGCTGGCGGCGCTCCGCAGCCTCACCTACTACGGTGCCTGGAAGGCCGACCGCAAGCTCGACGCGCGCGGCGAGGCGGCCGCGGTGAAGCTCTTCGCCACGGAGCTGCTTCATCGCGTGATCGATTTCGCTCTGGAAGCGGCGGGACCGTCGGCGCTGCGCAAGCGGCACGTTCTCGCCCGGGCGTTCCGGCACGCCCGGTCTCGGCGCATCGTCGAGGGGCCTTCGGAGATCCAGCGGCACATTCTCCAGCGGATCCTGTTTCGCGAGGGCGCGGCGAGCGTGGAGATCGGCTGATGGACTTTCAGCTGACCGAGGAAGAGCGCTTGATCCGCGACACCGCGGCGCAGTTCGTCAGGCGCGAGCTGATCAGCCGCGAGGGCGACTATCTGAGACAACGCCAGCCCTTCCTGCCGCCGGGCGATCCGCCCCGGCGCGACCTCGACCGGGAGGTGCGCGCCGGGCTGGAGGCTCTGGCCCGCCGGGCGGGCCTGTGGCTGCTCGAGCTTCCCGAGGCCGAGGGCGGCGCCGGCATCGGGGCGGTGGCGCGCGCGCTCGTCTACCGCGAGTTCGGCCGCACGATCCTGCCGTTCGAGCCTCCGGCTCTTCCCGGGCTTCTGGCGGGGAGCCGCCACGCCGGGGATCTCGCCTCGGGAAAGCGCTCGCTCGCGCTCGCTTTCGCGGAGCTCCACAGAACCGGCGCTCCCGATGAGGTCTCGCTGCGCTTTCGCGAGGTCGCGGGCGGCTACCGGCTCGGCAACGCAACCGTCGAGCTGTACGGTCCGCCGGCGGACCTCTTTCTTTTCCCGGCGCGGGAGGCGGGAACACGCCTCCCCGCTCTCTTCCTCGTCCCGCGCGACGCGCCGGGATTGGAGGTGGAGGAGGAGGGGGATCTGACCACCGACACCGTGATCGCGCGCGTGACGTTCCGCGATTGCACGGTCCCCGGCGATTGCCGGCTTGGCTACGAATACGAGGTGGCCTCCGTGGTCGCCGCCGAGCAATTGCGCATCGCCGCCCGGTGCCTCGGAATCGGCGCGCGCTGCCTGAACGACGCGATCGAGCACGCCCGCAACCGGGTGACCTTCGGCCGGCCGCTGGCCGCGCGCCAGGCGATCCAGTGGATGCTCGCGGACCTTTCCGTTCAGCTGCGCGCCTGCACCTGGCTCACGCTCGAGGCCGCGTGGCGGGCCGACCGCGGCGCGCCTTACTTCGAGGCGGCGGCGCTGGCGAAGAAGCGCGCGGCGAGGACGGCCTTCGAAGCCGCCGACGTGGCGATCCAGATCCACGGTGGCTACGGGGTCTGCAAGGAGCTCCCGTTCGAAGGTTTCTACCGCGAGGCGCGCATGCTGCGGCTGCTCTACGGCCGGGAGGCTGAGCTGGACCGCGCGGCGGGCGAAAGATTCCTGAAGGGGGAGTAGGCGGCGAAGACGAGGAGAACGATGCGTCGAAGGAAAGTCTGTTTCGTGAGCTACGGCTCGACCGAGTATTCCAGGAAATCGGAAGCGTCGGTGCTGACGCACTACGCCGACGCGATCCGCCAGGCGCTGGAGCGGGCGGGGATTTCCAAGAAGGAGATCCAGGGGCTGTCCATCACCACCCAGGCGAGCCCCGATTTTTCCCCTCACGTCGCCGAGCAGCTGGGGCTGGAGCTCGACTGGGTGCTGAACGGCGATTACGGCGGCGCCGGAGGCGTGATGAGCGTCCGGCGGGCGGCGGACGCGATCGAGGCCGGCCACATCGACCTGGCGGTCCTGGTCGGCGGCAACTCCTTCGACCGCAGCACGCCGCACCAGCGGCCGCTCGAGTACCAGAGGGCGAACTATGTCGACGTCTACGGCTACGGGGGGCCGAATTCGCTGATGGCGCTGATCCAGCGGCTGCACATGGAGCGCTTCGGGACGACCCTGGAGCAGCTCGGCAGGATCGCGATAGCGCAGCGCGAGAACGCGCTCAACAACCCGCAGGCGCTGTTCCGCCAGCCGATGACGATGAAGGACTATCTCGAATCGCGCATGATCTCCGATCCGATCCGGCTGTTCGACTGCGTCATGCCCTGCTCGGGCGCCGAATGCGTCGTGCTCGCCTCGGAGGAGAAAGCGAGGAGCATCACGGACAAGCTGGTTTACCTCGTCACCGACGCGGAAAAAGTCCACTACCAGGTGGCGGAGATGATTCCCGACAAGACGACCTTCGGCATCAAGGTGGTCGGCGAGCGGCTCTTCCGCGAGGTGCGGCGCGAGGAGATCGACCTCTTCGAGATCTACGACGACTACCCGATCGCGGTGCTGATCCAGATCGAGGACCTCGGCTACTGCGCCAAGGGCGAAGGGGGCAGGTTCGTGGAGGGCCACGATCTCACCTGGCACGGCGACTTCCCGGTGAACACCGGCGGAGGGCAGCTTTCGGTCGGCCAGGCGGGGCTGGCGGGGGGCTTTCTGCACATCGTCGAGGCGTTGCGCCAGCTCCGCGGCGAAGCCGAAGGGCATCAGGTGAAGAAAGCGGAGCGCGCCCTGGTGACCGGCATCGGGTGGCTCAACTATGGGCGCAACCTCGGCACCACGGCCGGCCTGATCATGGAAAGGAGGCAATGATGGCCGAGGCGACACGAACGGCCAGGAGCCTGCCGAAGATCAATCCGGTGGACCGGCCCTACTGGGAGGGGGCGGCGGCGGGACGACTCCTGCTCCAGCGCTGCAACCGCTGCGGCAAGGTGCAGTTCTTTCCGCGCCCGGTCTGCGTGGAATGCTTCGGCGGAGACCTCGCCTGGATCCAGGCGAAGGGAAGCGGAACGATCCACAGCTTCACCTGGGTGCGGGTGCCGCGCAATCCCGCCTTCAAGGACGAAACCCCGATCTGCTACGTCAACGTGATTCTCGACGAGGGCGTGATCATGGAAAGCCGGCTCGTCGGCGCTGGCTGCGAGCGGGTCAAGCTCGGCGACCGGGTCAGGGTCGCGTTTCAGGAAACATCGAGCCCGGAGATCAAATTGCCGGTTTTCGAGCTGGCGTGACGAAGCGCGCGCTCGCCGGCGCGCGCGGGAGCCGCGAGGTAAGGGAACGCGGGTAAGAACGAAAATCGAGGAGGAGAGAACGGAAGCGGAGGTCGGACGGCGGAGGCGTCGAGCGAAAGGAGGGCGGGACATGATATCCAGGCGGGCCATTTCGGTTTGCGCACTGCTCCTGGCGGCTGCGCCCGCGTCGGCGCAGGTCCGGGCACTCAAGGAGATCAAGGTTGCCTATCCCATCGGCGGCTCGACCAGCTATTTCTGGGTCGCCTACCGTTCGGGTTCCTTCGAGAAGCACGGGCTGCGCGTCCAGCCGGTGTACATCCGCGGCGGGCGGGCGGCGGTCCAGGCGCTCCTCGGCCGGGACGTTCCCATCGAGCTGCAGGGCGGCTCGACCTCGGTGACGGCCTGGGCCCAGGGGGCGAGAGAGCTTCGCTTCATCGGCGCCACCGGCAACCGGCTCGACTACGTGCTGGTCGCCAGCCAGGGGATCAAGACGCCGGCCGATCTCAAGGGCAAGAAAATCGGCGTGAGCCAGATCGGCGCCAGCTCGGACTTCATCGCGCGCTACGCGCTCAGGCGGCTGGGGATGAATCCCGACCGCGACGCGACGATCGTCGGCGTGGGCGGCGCGGGCGAGCGCTGGGCGGCGCTCAACGGCGGCCACGTCGACGCGTCGGTCTTCCAGCCGCCGTTCACGCTGCTCGCCCGCAAGACGGGGCTTCCGGTGTTGATCGATCTGTCGAAAACCGAGTTCGAGTACATCATCGCGGGCGTGCTCACCACCACCTCCTACATCCACAGCGACCGCGAGACCGTGATGAGCTTCATGCGCGGGCTGGCGGACGGGATGGATTTCTACCGCGACGAGAGAAACCGCGACGCGGTGATCCGCTTCCTGGGCGACTACTACAAGTCCAGGGCGGTCGACGAGCTGGAGGAGACGCGCAAGGCTTACACGCAGCTCACGCCGGGGCTGCCGTGGGTGACGGCGAAGGCGATCGAGAACGTGATCGCCAACGAGAGGTCGCTCGCGGGGATGTCGCTCAGGCCGGCGGAGATGCTCGACCTCTCTTTCCTGGAGAAGCTGCAGGAAGAGAGAAGGGGAAGATCGAAGTATTAGCGTCAGCGCTCCGAGGTTCGAGGTACAGAACCGGGACCGGAGACCGGAGACCGGGGACCGGCACGAACCGCTCGAATCAAGCGTCGACGATTGATCCCCTTGAACCCTTGAACCTTTGAACCCTTGAACCTTTGAACGATTTGAACGGGAGCGAAGCGACCTTGCTACAGACCGGAGACCGGTCGGGAAAGGAAAGGATGATGGAATTCCAGCACTTGCTCTTCGAAGTTCGCGACCGGGTGGCGTTCGTCACGTTCAACCGCCCGGAGGCGATGAACGCCTACAACCGGCAGATGACCCGCGAGCTGATCGAGGTCTGCCGCCATTGCGAGGATGATGCCGGGATACGGGTCGCGGTCTTCACGGGCGCGGGCGACCGGGCGTTCTCGGCGGGCATGGACCTCAAGGAGCGCGCCGAGGGCGAGTACTCGCACATCGACCGGCGGCGGCAAAAGCTCACGGCGACGATTCATACGCAGGCGCGCGCGGTCGCGGCGATCACCAAGCCCACGATCGCCGCGATTCGCGGCTATTGCCTCGGCGGCGGCCTGGAGTTCGCGCTCGCCTGCGACCTCCGTGTGGCCTCCGAGGACGCCAGGCTGGGATTGACCGAGGTGCTGCGGGGCCTGATTCCCGGCGCCGGGGGGACGCAGCGGCTGGCGCGCTTGATCGGAACGGCCAAGGCGCTCGAGCTTTGCCTCACCGGCGACACGGTGAGCGGAGGCGAGGCGTACCGGCTGGGGCTGGTGAACGCGGTGGTGCCGGGCGAGGCGGTGCTCAGGACCGCGGAGGATCTCGCACGGCGGATCCTGCGGGGCGCGCCGGTGTCGGTCGCCTTCATCAAGGAAGCAATTCACAAGGGCATCGAGCTGCCGCTGGAAGAAGGGCTTCGGCTCGAGGCCGACCTCTCCGCGCTCATCGCCACCACGGAGGACAGCAAGGAAGGGCCGCGCGCGTTCGTCGAGAAACGCGCTCCCGTCTGGAAGGGGAGATAGACACAGCTCCCGCCCCCTGGATCCGCGAGCGGTAGAACCGCCGCCCGCGCGCCGTTGGAAAATGCCGTCGATGTTCTGCTATACGACAACTGGGAACACAAATGGAAACGCAAAAGATTCTCTACGAGACCAGGGACCGGATCGCCTGGATCACCCTCAACCGCCCCGAGTCGCTCAACGCCGTCAACCGTGAAATGCAGCGGGAGCTGATCCGCTGCTGCCAGCTCGCCAACCAGGACCCCGAGGTCCAGGTCGTCATCGTTCGCGGCGCGGGCGAAAGGGCGTTCTCGGTCGGCGGCGACCTGAAGGACCGGGCGCGGGCCAACGAGGCGGCCGCCGAGGCACGGCGCTCGCCTCTGGAGGAGCGCCAGGCGCGCCATGCTCCGGGGATCCACACGCCGCCGCAGGCCTTCGCCGCGCTCGACAAGCCGTCGATCGCCCTGCTCCACGGCTACGTGATCGGCACCGGACTTCTGATCGCGCTGGCGTGCGATATCCGCATCGCCGCCGACAACGCCAGGCTCGGACTGTCGGAGGTGCGCCGGGGCTTCATGCCGGCGTCGGGAGGTACCCAGCGGCTGGCGCGGATCGTGGGAATTCCCAAGGCGCTAGAGATCTGCCTGTCGGGCGAACTTTACGACGCGCAGGAGGCGTACCGCATCGGGCTGGTCAACCAGGTCGTCGGCTTCGACGAGCTGGCGGCGGCGGGAGAGAAGATGGCCCGCTCCTTCGCCAAGGGGGCGCCCCTGGCGCTGCGCTATATAAAGGAGGCGATTTACAAGGGGAGCGACCTCCCCCTGGAGCAGGCGCTGCGCCTCGAATCGGACCTGGCGACGTTCGTGTTGACAACGGAGGACAGCAAGGAAGGGCCGCGCGCATTCGTGGAAAAACGCGAGCCGGAGTGGAAAGGAAGGTGAACGTTGGACGGGGGACCGAAGACCGGAGACCGGCACGAACGGCTTGAACCGTAAAGCGGGGCCGGGAAGGACTTTTGCTCGCGCCAGGACGAAAAACCAGCAGCGAAAGACCGGTTTTCTCGGGCCTGGAGGCGCGCTCGTGCCGGTCTTCCGTCCCCGGTCCCCGGTCTTTACTGACTCACTGATCACTAAAGGGCCATGCACCCTGTTGATCGTTTCTTTCACAACGACGGTTTGAGGCTTCATTACCTGGAATGGGGGGATCCCTCGGGGCGGACCGTGGTCTTCGTCCACGGCATCCGTGACCAGGGGCGGAGCTGGGAGAGGTTTCTGGAGGCGCTGCTCGCTCGCGGCTGCGCGATCGGGCATGCGGTCGCGCTCGACCTGCGGGGCCACGGCGACAGCGACTGGCCGGACCGAAACCGCGGCTACCAGCACGAGGATTTCCTGGCCGATCTCGCCGGGCTGCTGCGCCATCTGGACAAGGAGTCCGTGACGATCATCGGCCATTCCCTGGGCGGCAGCATGGCGCTGCTCTACGCGGGCGCTTTTCCGGCGAAGGTCGAGCGCATGGTGCTGCTCGAATCGCTCGGACCGTTTGCGCGAGCCGACGACGAGGTCCCCGAGATCGTCGCCGAGCGACTCGCCGGGAGAAGCTACATCGAGCTGCCGTTTCCCTACGAATCGGTCGAGGCGGCGGCGAAGGCGCTGCAGAAGAGATTTCCGCTCCTCCCCGACGACGCAGCCCTCCACATGGCACGGTATGGAACCCGGAAAAAGGGCGATCGCTATGTCTGGAAGCACGACCCGGTTCTGCGCTACCGCACGACGACGGTGCTCTCCGAAGGCCAGATCGAAGCCTTCATCCGCCGCGTGACCTGCCCGATCCTGTTCGTCTACGGGACGGAAAGCGACTTCATGCGGTCGGTGCGCGGGCCGCGCGTCAAGCTGTTCACGAACGCCCGGATCGTCGGCCTCCAGGGCGCCGGCCACCATATCCCGCATGAAAAGCCCGAGGAGCTCGCGGACATCGTCGCGCCGTTCCTGTCGGGCGTGACACCTTGAACCTGGACGATCGAACCACCACGAAGGGAAAAGCAGAGGGATGAGTCCCGCTCCACGTTTCTTGCAAGGCTACAGAGTCCTGGACCTGGCCGATCTTCGGGGGCAGCTTTGCGGCCGCGTCTTCGCCGATCTCGGTGCGGAGGTCGTGAAGATCGAGCCGCCGGGCGGCGACCCGGCCCGGCAGCTCCCGCCCTTCATCGTGTCCGCCGAGGGCAGGCGCCTGAGCGCCACCTTCGCGCACCTCAACGCGGGGAAATCCAGCGCGGTGCTCGACCTCGACCGGGAGGCGGACCGCGAGAAGCTCCGGCGGCTGGCGAAAACCGCGGACGTGGTGATCGAGAGCTTCGCGCCGGGGAAGATGGAGTCGATGGGGCTCGGCTACGCCGACCTCTCCGCCGTCAATCCCGGGATCGTGATGGCCTCGATCACGGGCTTTGGCCGGACCGGGCCGAAGCGCGACTGGGCGTGCAACGATCTCGTCGCGCTGGCGGAAAGCGGGTTTCTCTACATCTCCGGCGACCCCTCGCTGCCGCCATGCCGGCCTCCGGAAACGCAGGCGTACTACTTCGCGAGCCTCTTCGCCGCGGCGGGAGCGCTGGCGGCGCTCTACCGGCGCCGGCGCACCGGGCGAGGCGACCACGTGGAAGCGTCGATGCAGGAGGCGCTCGCGACGCAGGAGCACATCATCCGGCTGTGGGCGAACGAGAAGCAGATCCTCAAGCGGGCGGGAAGCCAGCATGGATCGGTCGCTCCGGCGAGGATCTTTACGTGCCGCGACGGCTTCGTCTATCTCTACGTCACGCGGCAACACTGGAAGCTTTTCTTAAGCGTCTGGAAGGACCACCCGCCGGCCTTCGACGGGCCCGAGTGGCTGAACAACGTCTACCGGCGGGCGCACGCGGACGAGCTGAACCCCGCCGTGGAGGCGTTCGTCGGCGGGCACACGATGGCGGAGATCACCGAGCTGCTGCAGGAAAAGGGCATTCCCTGCGTGCCCGTCAACACGCCGCTCGGCTTCATCGACGACCCGCACGTGAGGGAGCGCGGCTTCATCGCTTCGGTGGAGCACCAGGGCTTCGGCGCAGCGCGGCAGCCGGCCATGCCTTTCGTGATCGACGGCGCCCGGCTTCCGGTGGGGAGCGCGCCGGTCGTGGACGGCTGGCGCTGGCCGGAGGACGGCGCTTCGGCGGAGCGGCAAAGCAGGGAGCTGCGGGAGGAGGGCGGCACCTCGGAGGCCGGAGGCGGTCCGCTTCACGGGATGCGCATCGTGAGCTTCGACCACGTTCTCGCCGGCCCATACGGCACGACGATTCTCGCCGAGCTGGGCGCCGACGTGATCAAGATCGAATCGCGCAAGGGCGGCCTCGATCCGTTCCGCTTCTTCGGCACCGGGGAAGATCCGAACGTCTCGCCGCGCTTCCTCGAGTTCAACCGCAACAAGCGCTCGTTCACCGTCAACCTCAAGCACCCGCGCGGGCAGAAGGTGCTCCACGACCTCGTCGCCAGGGCCGACGCGGTGCTGGACAACTACAGCGTGGAGGTCGTCGACCGCCTCGGCCTGGCTTACGATCAGCTCCGCGCCGTCAAGCCCGACATCGTGAACCTGCGCATGCCGGGCCTCGGGACCACGGGGCCGAAGCGCCATTTCTCGACGGTCGGCGTGAACATCACCGCGTTCACGGGGCTCACCTACCTGTGGAATCATCCCGGGGTCGTCGATCCGCCGGTCGGCTCGCAGACGGTCTTTCCGGACTACGTCTCCGGCGTGCTGTGCGCGATCATCGTCATCGCCGGAGTGCTCCATCGCGACCGCGAGAAGAAAGGGGCGTTCATCGATCTGGCGCAGGCGGAGGCGACCGCGTTCATGATCGGTGCGAGCCTGATGGAGGCGGCGGCGAGCGGCCGCGACCCGCAGCCCGCCGGCAACGGCTCGGCGGCGTTCGCGCCGCACGATTGCTATCCGTGCCGCGGCGAGGACCGCTGGTGCGTGATCGCGGCGGAGAGCGAGGCCCAGTGGGCCGAGCTGGCGCGCCGTCTCGGGCTGGAGCGGGACGAGCGCTTTCGCACCAACGCCGACCGCCTGAGGAACCGCGAGGCGCTGAACGCGGCGATCGCGGCGTGGACGAAGGAGAGGGACGCCTTCGCGGTGCGCGACGAGCTGCAGGCGGCCGGAGTTCCCGCGGGAGTCGTGCAGACGGGAAAGGATCTGACCGAGGACCCGCACCTGCGCGAACGCGGCTTCATCGTGGCCGTCGACAACCCGCGGCTGGGGCGCGTGGTGCTGCCGAACTTCCCGCTCCGCTTCGCCGACGCCCGGCTCACCCGCCGCTGGGAATTCCCGGTGCTCGGCCGCGACACCGAAGCAGTGCTGCGGGAAGTGGTGGGTTATCCGGAAGAAACGATAGCGGAGCTCGAGAACGAAGGCGTGCTGGAATAAGAGGCAGAAAACAGAGAAGGAGGGGATTTCGATGGCTGCATATCAGACGCTGCTGGTCAGCAAGGACGACGGGGTCACCACGATCACGTTCAACCGGCCCGAGAAGCGCAACGCGATGAGCCCGCAGCTCCACCGCGAGATGTACGACCTCTTGACCGACCTGCGCTACGACAAGGAGACGCGGGTCATCGTCATCACGGGAGCCGGCGAGAGCTTCTGCGCGGGCCAGGACCTCAAGCAGTACTTCCTCGAGATGGACTCCCAGCCGGCCCGGGTGCGGGACGAGGTGCGCGAGAAGTCGCGGCTGTGGCGCAACCAGATGCTGCGCAAGATGCCGCAGCCGGTGATCGCCAAGATCAACGGCTGGGTCTTCGGCGGCGGCTTCACGGTGGTGGCCGGCTGCGACATCGCGATCGCGGCGGAGGACGTGCAGTTCGGGCTGTCGGAGGTCAACTTCGGCCACTTCCCGGGCGGCGAGGTCACGATCATCCTGACCGAGCATCTCCAGCCCAAGCACGGTCTCTACTATGCGCTCACCGGAAAGACCATGACGGCGAGGGAGGCGGAGCGCATCGGGCTCATCACCAAGGCGGTGCCGCGCGCCGATCTCGACCGCGAGGTGGCCGAGATCGCCAACAACCTCAAGGAGAAGGCGCCATCGGCGCTGAACGCCGTGAAAGAGGCCTGGTACTACACGTTCTATTCGACGCCGGAAGTGGCATACGAGATTTCCGGGCTGATCTCCGACAAGGCGAAGCTCGCCCTCGGCGGCCGGCCGGGGCTGCAGCAGTTCGCCCAGAAGGAGTACCGGCCCGGCCTCGGCGCGTTCCGCTGGGAGGAGAAGAAGGCGTAGGCCGGGGCGAGCCATGGACTTCGATTTGCCGGAAGAGCTGCAGATCCTGAAGAGCACGCTCCGGAAGTTCGTCGAACAGGAGCTGATCCCGATCGAGATGCAGACCCTCGAGGGCGGCGAGCTCAAGCCCGAGATCCGCGAGCGGCTGGAGAAGAAGACCAGGGAAATGGGCCTCTGGATGTTCGACGTTCCGGAGGAGTACGGAGGCGGCGGCCTCGGCACTCTCGCTCAGGTCGTGGTCTGGGAGGAGATGTGCCGGACCGTCGCCCTGCCGTCGCGCGGGCGCGGCATCTTCGGCCCCGAGATCCGGCCGATCCTCTACGCGCTCGACGAGGAGCAGAAGAAGCGCTTCCTCCACCCGGTTCTGCGCGGCGAGAAGCAGCTCTGCTTCCTGCAGACGGAGCCCGACGCCGGCTCCGATCCGGGGTCGATGAAGACCCGGGCGGTCCGGCGCGGCGACCGCTACGTGGTGAACGGCACGAAGCGCTTCATCACCGGCGCCGACAAGGCCGACTTCGGCCAGCTCATGGCGGTGACCGATCCGGCGAAGGGGTCGCACGGCGGGATCTCCTGCTTCATGGTCGACATGAAGTCGCCGGGGATACGGATCGCGGCGAAGTACAAGACGATGATGGGGGAGGAGCCCTGCGAGGTGGTCTTCGAAGACGTGGAGGTGCCGGCGGAAAACCTCGTGGGGAAGGAGGGAGAGGGCTTCAAGCTCGCGCAGAAGTGGCTCGGGATCGGGCGGCTGAAGCACGGCGCGCGGGCGCTGGGAGTGGCGGAGCGCTGCATCGAGATGGGCTCGAGCTACGCCAAGCAGCGCGTCACCTTCGGCAAGCCGCTCTCCGAGCGGCAGGCGATCACCTTCAAGCTCGCCGACTCCTACGTGGAGCTTCACGCCGCGCGGCTGATGGTGTACCAGGCGGCGTGGAAGAACGACCAGGGGCGCGACATCCGGAACGAGGCCTACATGGCGAAGCTCTTCGCCGACGAGATGTCGTTCCGGGTCGTCGACCGCGTGCTGCAGATTCACGGCGGCATCGGCCTCACGCTCGACCTGCCGCTGGCGAAGTGGTTCGTCGACCAGCGGAGCCGGATGATCACCGAGGGCGCCTCCGAAGTGATGCGGATGGTGATCGCGCGGGAGGTGCTGAAGAAGTACGCGTGAGGCGCGCAGCGGCCGAAACGCGATTGCGCGGCAGACCGAAGACTGAGGACGTTTGCTCGCGCCGAGACGCAAAGCTCGCCAAGGAAATCGGTCTCGTCGCGCCTGGCGGCGCGCTCCTGCCGATCTTTTATCCCCGGTCTGCGGGCGAGGGGTAGGGTCGGGCCTGAGTACGTGAGCCCGGCTCCCGGGTCCTGCTTGGCAAAGCAGCCCTTCAAGGCGGTTGCGTCACGGCCGCAGTGGCGCCGCCGCCAAAACCGTTCTCGTATGGTGACGGGAACTTGAGATTACTGCACTTCGACCGGTTCGCCGATCTCCTCGGGGCGAACGTAGACGTGCTCGCAAGGAAGCGGAGTCTGCACCAGGACCACGATCATGTTGCTCTGGCCCGTATTGATGATTTCATGGGGCGCATTGACGGGCACATAGACCGCCTCGCGGGGGCCGATCTTTCTCTTCTCGCGCCCGACGATGACCTCGCCCTGCCCTTCGACGAAGAACAGAACCTCGGCCGAGTTGGGGTGCCGGTGGAGCGGGTTCTTCTGACCGGGCTGAATGCAGTACATGTTGAAGTAGAGCTCATCCGTTTCGAAGAGCCGCTTGCGCACGAAGGCCTTGGGGTGAAACTCGATCTCGTCGTCGATTTTCAGCGTTCTCATGACTTCCTCCTGCCTTTCGTCACTCCAGCGGCGTAATGGTCAAATCGTCGAAGTGACCGACCGAGTCGGAGATCGTCCACAACCCCACCCTTCCGGCGCCGAAGGTTTCATCCCGGGCCTCGATCAACAGCCGGTCGTTCCAGTAGCCCGAAATGAAAGGACCGCGGCACTCCACCATGATTCTCTGCCATTCGTCGCTGCGCACGTAGAAGCGCCTGAGCGGCCAGCGCTGATTCTTCACGCATTTGAAAAGCGCGAAATCATCGAGCGCGTTGGCGCGCAGCACGTAGTAGTTTTCGGGGTCCTGGTACCGGAAAACGAGACCGCCACCCTGGTCGCATTCTCCGGCGATCGGTTTGAATTTCACTTCGATCCGGAGATCGGCCAGGAGCACATCCTTGACCAGGCAGCGGGGAAAATGAATGCCCTCGGGAAACACCGCTTCCTGCGCCAGGACGTTGGGCGCGCTCGGAGCATCGGGCGCCGCGCGAACCACCCAGGTTCCGAGAACGACATCGAGCATCCGGGGCGTCGTCCCCGGTTCTTCGGCATCGAAATCGATCTCCATCGCTACTCGCCCTCGAGCTCCACTTCCAGCTCTTCGCCCGACACCCGGGTCCGGTAAGTGGTCAGCCCCCGATCGACCGGCGGCCCCATTTTCTCCCCTGCCGGCGGCTCCAGGGTCTTGCCGCTCGGGACGTGGAAGGTCGCGCCGTGCCAGGCGCAAGAGATGCGCTCGCCCTCTAGACAGCCCGTGGAAAGGGGCGCGCCCTCGTGAGGGCACCTGTCGTTGGCAACGTAAAAGCGTCCGTCGACGTTGAAAACCGCGAATTCGCGGCCCTCGAGCCCGACCGCCTTGACGGTTCCCGCGGGCACCTCTTCGATACGGCAAAGCCTGACGTGTTTCGCCATAAGTCGTCGCTCTTCTTTATCACACTGGCTCGGCCCTGGCTTGCCCCGGCTGCGTTTCCAGCGGGTCTTTGACCGCCAGCGCGAAAATCCCGGCCACCCCGACCATAAGAGCCGCGATGACGAGAAAGCCGTTGAAATAACTGAACGACGCGATCAGCACCCCGGCGAGAATCGGTCCCGCGGCTTCGCCCGTGTCCCAGATGGTTCCGAAGACGCCCATGGCCGAGCCCATGCGTCCTTTCCTGGCCAGATCGGCGACGAGCGCCGTCGTGGAAGGCGTCACCGTCGCCACGCCAAGACCGAAGAGACAAGAGAGAGCAACGAGAGCGGGAAAAGTCTCGCTGCGCATGATCAGCGGAACGGTAGCGGAGCAGAGGAGAATGCCTGTGAGGATCACCGGCTTTCGGCCGAAACGGTCGGACAGCCAGCCGCCGAGCGGTTTCCCGGCCATCGTGGTTGCGAGCTGGGCGCCCATGATCGAACCGATCGCGGCGTCGTTGTAGCCGATCTCTTCAGCGTAAATCGGAAAGAAGCCGAGAAACGCCCCGTAGCCGACGTACATGGCCGCTTCCAGGGCCGACGCGATGATGACCAGCCGGCTCGACGAGACCTCGAGGATGCCCTTTTTGAATTCCCGCCATCGCGCCGGCCGGCCTTGTTTCGGCTCCTCACGAACTTCCTCGGCCGGAAGACGCAGCACGATCAGCAAAGGAAGAAAACCCAGGGCGCCGACGGTCAGATAGGTCGTCGCGTAGCTGGCCGTCGAAAACAGCACGAAACCGCCGACCAGAGGACCCAGGGTGGCGCCGATATCCGTCGCCGAGGCGAACCAGCCGAGTTTCTCCCCGCGCGCTCTTTGAAAGAGGTCGGCGATGTACGCCGACGCGACCGGCGAAAAGATCGCGGTCGCAAGACCATGGACGAAGCGCAAGACGAGAAGGGTCGCGGGATTCGTGATAAAGGGGTAAAGGAAAGGCGGCAGGGCGAAGAAAAGACATCCCAGGAGCATCATCCGCCTGCGGCCGAGAACGTCGGAGAGCGCCCCGGCGGGAAGCTTGATGAAAATTCCGGTGATCGTCGAAGCGGCGACGATCAGACCGATCAATTCCGGCGACGAACCGAGATCCTGGGCAAAGCGCGGCAGCACGGGGCTCCGTGCCATTTGATAGCTGAATCGTGAAAGCAGGCTGGCGAGAAGCAGGACGACGAATGGGGTGAGAAAGCTGTTCATCCGCCCCTTCCCGAAAAGCAGCCTGGAATGCCACGGGGAATGCCTTCGTCATCGGCTGCCGGGCTGGTTTAGCAATTGACCCTTGTATACAAGAATCCATCGTGACACAACCCATGAAGGTCGGAGGCAACCCGAACCGGCCTGGCTTCTTCTTTTCCATCCGATCCCGCCCAGGCCCAGGTATTTCCGGGTCGAGATCTGGCGCCGGCTGCAAAACCCTTCGAGGTCCTTCTGCAACGTTTCGGGGTCGGCGATCGAGCGCCGCGTGCCGTCCCGAGATCGTTACGGTATCGACCTCGAAGCCGCGAAATTCGGCCGACAGGAAACCGCCGGCATCGAGCGTTTGATCACCGGGATCGCCTTGGCTCACAAGGACGATACCGTGCGGCCGGGACGCGCCTCCGCGGTTTTCGACGTTTTCTACGAATATCTCGACAAACGGCGCGGCAAACTCCTTGACAGCCTCGCGGAAAGACAAGAAAATCCCGCCTGAAACCAGAAGGCGAAAGGTCGTCGCAAAATGACGCAAAAATCATTTTTCGAAAGTCTTGGAGCCCCGCTCGTTAATTTTCGTTGGTCCTGGGGTGCAGTACGGGATGCCGACGGGGCTATTTTCCTGAGAGTATGAGAGTATGGCGGGATACCTCCGAACCGACGACAAGAAGTTGTGGGTCCGCATTCTCCGCGGTGTCTCGCACAGGCTTGGGCCTCACGAGCACGGGCGTCGGGAAAGAACGGAGCATATCAGTCGGATTCGGAAAGGCGCCCCGTGCTATCTGATCATGTGTGAGGCTGAAGACACGGCAGCGAGGCCTCGGCGCGTGAGGCGGTCAACGCAAGAGAAGTGTTTCCCGGCGGTGCCATAAGGCAGATTGATGACGATCTCTGGGTGGAACCGCTACCCGGGGTTTCGGTTGAGGAATTTATCAACGGGAAGATGAAAAAAAGAGCGGTAAGTCTCTTAGAGATGAAGCCGGGGCGAAAAACGCGTGGCTGATCGGTCTCCGATCGTGCGGCGCGAGCTTGCAAAGCGGGGGTGCAGCCGGTGAGAGGCCTCTTTCGGTTTGGAACTGCGGTTCCGGTTCTTCTGCTCTCCGCGTGCGGCCCGCCTGCGCCGATCCGCCTGCAATCCCCTCCGTTGGCTATTTACCGGGCGTTCGACCTGAACAACAGAGCACCTACGGTCAGGGCCGTCCACGACGGGCTCGAGATTTCGGTTGAGGAGTTCGTCTCAAAAGAGAAGTCGCGCGAGGTTTTCGACGCCGATCTCGCCGCTTACGGCGTGCTGGCTCTGCTGGTCACGCTGGTAAACAGCGGTTCCCGGGACCATGTCATCGAGCGGGACGCAGTCCGCGCCTTTCTCGACGGACGGCCGTTGGTGCGCCTGCTGGCCAAGGAAGCGGCCGACATGTCGACGGCCGTCGAATTCGACAGGCGCGTCCGGGCCCAGGACATCGCGTACGGCGTCTTGATTTTGAATCCCGCCGGGGTGGTGGTTTTCATGTCTCATTGGTTCCACTGTCTCGGCAATCCGGATTGCAATCTGGCCCAGGAACGAGAAAAAAGACAATACGCGATCGATTACGACAGAAAACAGATCCCGTTACGGTTCGAGACGATGGAGCTGCAGCAGGCGCCGGTGCCGCCCGGCCGGAAAACGGGAGGCTTCGTCTACTTCAAGTTCCCGGAAGGATCCGACAGGCCGCTGGATAAGATAACCCTGGTGGTGATCGGCCGCGATCCGCTCAGCGGAGCGGAAACCGAAGTCAGGCTCCCGCTGGTGAACGCGCGTTAGTGCTACGATGCTAGACCTGACCCCCACGGGAGAAGGAAGATGGCGCTTGGGAGCGGCGCTGGCCCTGGCCGTTGTCGCCGCAGCCACACCTCGTATATCCGCCGGGCAATCGCCGGCGCCGGAGATCGGCATAGTCGTCATGCACGGCAAGGGAGGGTCGCCCGCGAAGTACGTCTCGAGCCTCGCCGCCGCGCTCGCACAAAGGGGCTACCTCGTCGCCAATTTGGAAATGCCCTGGTCGGGGAGGCGCGGTTACGATGTGAACGTGGCCGCCGCGGAAGCGGAAGTCCGGGCCGCGCTCGACGCTCTGCGCATCCGGGGGGCGAAGAGGCTGTTCGTCGCCGGGCACAGTCAGGGAGCGCTGTTCGCGCTCTACTTCGGCGGCAGGCATCCCGTCGACGGGGTCATCGCGATCGCTCCGGGCGGGAGCGTCAACAGCGCCATCTTCCGGGAAAAGCTCGGCGAATCGGTGGACCGCGCGCGCAGGCTCATCGCCGAAGGCAAAGGCGGTGAAAAGACCGGGTTCATGGACTACGAAGGCTCGAGAGGCGTCTATCCCATCGCCACCAGCGCCGAGACCTTCCTCAGCTGGTTCGACCCCGACGGCGCGATGAACCTGCCGAAGGCGGTGAAAGCAATGAACCCGCGAGTTCCGGTGTTGTACGTCGTACCCACGGGGGATTACCCGGCGTTGCTCAAGGCCAGAGAGGAAATGTTCGGTTATCTTCCCGCAAACCCGCTCACGAAGCTTCACGAACCGGATTCCGGCCATCTGGACGCGCCTTACGCCGCGCGCGACGAGGTCATGCGATGGACCGCCGAGGTGGCGAGCAAGACCGGCCCGGCGGTCCAGGACGTTCCCGCAGATGTGCGTCCCTGAGCTCCGGCGTGTCGCCTACGCGTTGAACGACAGCTCCCAGCGGTTGCCGTCCGGGTCGAAGACGTTGATCGAGTAGCCCTTGCCGTCGCGGTGCTGGCGGACCTTCTCGATCGTCGCGCCGGCGTCCCTGAGCGCGTTCAGCGCCCGATCCTGCTCCTGCCACGGGATGTTCAGCGTGTGGTGCGGGTCGACCTCGCGCGGCCGGACCGAACCGTCGAACAGGTGCACCTCGAAATTCCCGAGCCTGACATCGATCTCTCTTACCTGCCCGGCGCGCGCCTGCTCGCCGGTGGGCTCGACCCTGCGGGTGATCTGGCCGCCCAGGATCCGGGTGTAGAAGTCGACGGACCGATCGAGGTCCTTGACGCTCATGGCGAGAGTCCTCAGTCCCTTGATTTCGAACATAAGTTCCTCCTGAGCCGTTCGGCGCCAGGATTCCGTTTAGGGCCGTCCGGCCGCTCTTGTCAAGCCTCCGCGGCGTTTGAAATCCGGCCGAGCGTCGGTATAGAGAGAAAGGCCATGCTGGGCGGTCACGCTGTAGCTCAGTGCCTTCGCAACGAAGGCGTGCGGTACGTTTTCTGTGTTCCCGGCGAAAGCCACATCGCCGTCATCGACGGCCTGTACGGCATGGCCGACGTCCGCCTGATCACCGCCCGCCACGAAAGCGGCGCCTGTTTCATGGCCGAAGGCTACGCCAAGTCCGCCCGCGCCACCGGAGTTTGCCTCGTGACCCGCGGTCCGGGGGCGGCGAACGCGAGCATCGCGGTGCACAGCGCCCGCTACGACTCGGCCCCTCTGGTGCTGCTCGTCGGCCAGGTCGCGCGCGCCGCCCGCGGGCGCGAGGCGGGACAGGAGATCGACTACGGGCGTTTTTTCGGCGGCATCGCCAAGTGGGTCGTCGAGGTGAACGACGCGCGCCAGATTGCGCGCGTCATGGCGCGGGCCTTTCACGTGGCGCGCAGCGGCCGCCCGGGGCCGGTGGTCGTCTCGCTGCCGCGCGACGTGCTGGAGACGGAAGCGGACATCCCGATAGTTCCTCCCTACCCGCCGGCGCGTCCCGGGGCGGACCCGGCGCTGATCGAGGCGATGGTCGGCCGTATCCGCTCGGCGCGCAAGCCCGTGATCGTCGCCGGCTCGGGCACCCAGTATGCCGGCGCGTGGCAGGAGCTGATCGATTTCTCCGAGAAATTCCAGATCCCCGTCCTCACCTCGTACAAGCGCCAGGACGCTTTTCCCAACAACCACCCCAATTACGCCGGCAACCTTTCCACCGGGAACGAGGGCGCCCGGCGGCTGCTGCGGGACGAGGCCGACCTGCTCGTCGTGATCGGTTGCCGGCTCAACCAGCAGACGACCGCCGGTTTTTCCCTTCCCCGTCCGGGCCAGCCGTTCGTCCAGATCGACGCGGACGGAGAGATCATCGGCCAGAACGCGCGTCCCGAGATCGCCGTCGTCTCCGACGCGCGGGCAGCGCTCGCCGCGGCGCTGCGGCAACCGGCGTCGGCGCCGGACGAGGGACGCGCCGCGTGGATCGCCGAGTACCACGCGGCCCAGAAGCGCTACAGCGCCCCTCCCGAGCGGCCCACGCGGCGCGTCTCGATGGAGCGCGTCATGGCGGGCCTCAAGGCGGCGCTTCCCGCCGACTCCATCACGGCGACGGACGCCGGCAGCTTCGGCCAGTGGCCGCAGCGCTATCTCGAGTTCGACCACCCGAACTCCTACGTCTCGCCGACGCTGGGCTGCATGGGGCCGGGAGTTCCCTCCGCCGTGGCGGCGAGGCTCGCGCACCCCGGGCGCGTGGTGGTCGCGCACGTCGGGGACGGCGGCTTCCTGATGACCGGCCAGGAAATGGCCACGGCCCGGCAATACGGGGTGAAAGTGATTGCGATCGTGTACAACAACGAGGGCTACAACTCGATCCGCATGCACCAGCACGCGATGTTTCCGGGCCGGCCCTACGGGACTGAGCTGAGGAATCCGGACTTCGCCGCTCTGGGAGCGGCCTACGGGGCGCTGGGCTTGAAGGTCGAGCGCGACGAAGATTTTCTTCCGGCGCTCAGGAAGGCGATCGCCGCCGAGGGGTCGGCGCTGATCGAGGTCGTGACCGATTTCGAGCACGTCACGCCCGCGGCGACGCTGTCCGAGCTCGCCGGCAGGCGGCTCCAGGGAGAATGACGCGGGCTCGTGGCGCTCGCGGTTTGAATCGAGAAAAGTCTTCGAGAAAGGATCCGGCGATGCAGATCATCGACGCCGACACTCACGTCGACGAGACCGAGGATACGTGGGAATACCTCAGGGAATCCGAGCTCGGGTTCAAGCCGACGACGCAGTATCCCGACAACCCGAACCCCAACCTGCCGCCCACACGCTACTGGCTGATCGACGGGCGGCGCCAGCTGCGCTTCATCCGGGGCGACGAGGAGTCGGGAACCGTGGTCGAGGCGCGCGAGCTGCTGGACGTCGGCGTCCGGCTCGAGCACATGGACCGTCTGCAGACCGATATTCAGGTGATCTATCCCACGCTCTTCCTGATGGAGGCCACCGAACGGCCCGAGGTCGCCACGGCGCTGCGGCGCAGCTACAACCGCTGGCTCGCGGACCGGTGCGGCCGCTCGGGAGGCAGGCTGCGCTGGATTTGCGTCCCGCCGCTGCTGGACATGGGCGCGGCGCTCGAGGAGCTGCGCTTCGCGAAAGAGCACGGCGCCTGCGGCGTGCTCAAGAAGGGGGACCGCGAAGCGGGGAAATGGCCGGCCGATCCCTATTTCTTTCCGCTCTACGAGGAGGCGGAGCGCCTCGGGCTCCCGATCTGCTTTCACACCGGCTCGGGGATTCCCGATTTCTCCCCTGCGCGGGAGTTCACGCTCGGCCAGTTCATGCGGACCAAGCTCGCGGCGGTCCACGGCATCGAGTCGCTGATCGTGAACAACGTTGCGCAGCGCTACCCGCGGCTGCGCTTCGCGTGCATCGAGGCGGGGGCGTCGTGGGTGCCGTTCGTCGACTACGACGTGCGCCGCCGGGTGAAGGCCAACCGCGACCGGGTGAGCGTTCTCTCGGGGCCGCGCACGCAGCTCTCCGGCAACCTCTTCCGCGACAACCGCATCTACGTCGCCTGCCAGGTGGACGAGGATCTTCCGTATCTGCTGAGCTATATCGGCGAGGACAACCTGGTCGTCGGGTCCGACTACACGCACCGCGACCCGTCGATGGAGCTGGAGTTTCGAAAGCTGCTGCAGGCAAGGGCGGACCGCGGCGAGATTCCGCAGTCCGCCGTGCGGAAGATCCTCTACGACAACCCGAAGGCGCTCTACGGCCTGTGAGCGCTCCGGCGGGCGCGCGCGCTCAGAATCCGCCGCGCTGCGTCATCCACTCGCGCAGCGGCGCGGCGTTCACGCGCTTGAGCTCCTTCGACGGGTCGCGCGCGCCGATGCGGATGATCTCGAGCGGCTCGTCGCCCGCGCTCTCGAACCAGTACTTGAAGCCACGCGGGATCAGGATGCCCTCGTTCTTGCGGTACTCGCCGATGAGGCGATCGCCCTCGCCGTAGAAGCGCACGGCGCCGTTCAGCACCAGCCAGAAGGCGTCCTCGGCCGGATGGCTGTGGAGGTTGTTCTCGCCCCCGGTTTTCACCACCTGAACGTGCACGCGCATCAGGTCGGTGCTGCACGCGAGAACCGATTTTTTCGGCCCGTCGAACTCGGGCCGCTCGTACCTGAACGGCTTGACTTCGTTTTCCATTGCGGACCTCCGACGGAGTGTGAGTTCAGGGGTTGAAGGGTTCAAGGGTTCAAGAGTTCAAGGGTTCAAGGGTTCAAGGGTTCAATAAAAAGGCGTTCGAAGCGTTCAAGCCGTTCGATCGCTTCGCTCCGTGCCGCCGGAAGGGCGGGGGTTCAATGGTTGAATCGTTCAAGGTGAAAGTACCACCGCAAACCGGAAACCTGTCTGTACGCCCTCGGCGTTCCTGGCGCGACCGCGTTTCTCTGCTCGCCGCCGGCTGCCCGCAAACTATTATTTTGCTCCCGCCGGGTCAAGCGGAAACCGGGAGGTGCCGGATGGACGGTAATCGTTGACGCCCGAACGTGGCTGTAATAAAGACGGGTTGCGAAAACCTGCGTACACCTGTCGGAGAACGGAAATGGCGACGATCAAGATTCTCGACCCCAGAGGCCGGGTCGCGCCCCGCGAAGCGGCTCCCGCGCCCCGGCTCGACGGGCTCGAAGGCAAGGTGATCGGTATCATCGACAACGGGCAGTCGAATTCGACGAGCATGTTCGAGGAGCTGGCGAAGCTGCTCCGGGAGCGCTTCGGGCCGCGCGAGGTCCTGTTCAGGACCAAGCCGACGCACATGCAGGGCGCGCCGGGGCCGCTCGTCGAGGAGCTCGGCGCACGCGCTGACGCGGTGATCACCGGTCTGGGCGCCTGAGGGTCGTGCACGTCGTGGAGTGTCCACGACGCTATCGAGCTGCAGCGCCGGGGCAAGCCGACCGTGACGCTCTGCCAGTCGATCTTCATGGAACTGGCGCGAACCGAGGCGCAGTTCTTCGGCTTGCCGACGCTGCCGCTGGTCGAGATTCCGCACCATCCGAGCGGTGGGGCCCGTCCGGGGGAGCACCGGGCGGATGCCGAAGGAGCGGTGGAGAAAGTCTACAAGGCTCTCACCGGGCTCGGGCTCGATTGAGCGGCGCGCAAAGGAGATTGCAGTGAAAGCGTTCGCATCCGACCTCGTCGAGATCGAGGACAGCCTGGAAGCGGTCAACGAATGGTTTTGCCGCGAGCGGTTGAGCGACGGCCTGCCGATCGTGCCGCCGACGCCCGAGCGGGTGGAGCGCATGCTCGAGGGAACGAGCCGCGACCCGGCGGAGGTCGCGGGCCTCATCCCGCCGCGCTGGGCCCCGGCGACCGTGGAGAAGATCGCCATCAACGCGGTCATGGCAGGCTGCCTGCCGCAGTACATGCCGGTCCTGATCGCGGCCGTCCAGGCGATGGTGGAGCCGCGCTTCAACCTCTACGGCGTGCAGGCAACCACGGGTTACGTCGGGCCGGCGCTGATGCTCAACGGCCCGGTACGCAGGGAGCTGGAAATCAACTGCGACGCCGGCGTGTTCGGACCCGGATTCCGCGCCAACGCCACGATCGGGCGCGCCATCCGGCTGATCCTGATCACGATCGGCGGCGGGATTCCGGGGGAAACGGATCGCGCCACCTTCGGCTGGCCGGGAAAGTACACCTTTTGCTTCGGCGAGAACGAGGAAAAGAGCCCGTGGGAGCCGTATCACGTCGAGCGCGGCTTTGGCCCGGAGCAGAGCACGGTCACGGTGTGCGGGATCAACGGCTTCCTGCCGATCCACACGGCCGGAAGCCGGGGCGAGGAAGCGCTCGCCAGCCTCGCGGAGGTGATCGCGATGCATCGTGGAGTCAGCCATCTCGACGTCGGCAGCTTCGGCGGCGGAACGCCCATGGTTGCGCTCGGGGTGGAGGACGCGGAGATCATGGCACGCGACGGGATCACCAAGCGCCGGGTGAAAGAGTACCTCTGGGAGCACGCCTCTCTCCCGTTCGAGAAAATCCCGGCCCGGCGCAAGGGGCACAAAAGCGACGAGGATCTGTTGCGCGAGTCGCCGAACGTGACGGCCGACGGAATCGTGCATCTCGCCGCCCGACCCGAGGACATCATCGTCGCCGTGCTCGGGGGCAAGCACCGCCATTCGGTGTTCCTGCCGATGTGGACCGGCCGGAACACCCTCTCGGTGACCAGGCCCGTGGGGCGGTAGCCGCCCGCCGGTTCCGAAAGCCGGCGCCGCGGCGCGCAGGTTTGTCTCGAGGATCGCCGGTCCGTTCGCTCCCGTGAAATTCTCTCTTGCCGGTCGCCCACTTTCGCTTGACAACTCGTAACGGGCTTGAATAAGCTCGACCAAAATCAGCGAAGGAGGGGCTCCGTGGAAATCAAGGAATACAAAACCGTGCGAGTGGAAAAGGAAGACGGGATCACCTGGGCGATCCTGAACCGCCCGGAAAAGCGCAACGCGATGAACCCGCAGATGCATTACGACATGCTCGAGGCCTTGACCGAGCTGGAGACCGACAAGGAAACGCGTGTGCTCGTGCTGACGGGCGCCGGACCGAGCTGGTGCGCGGGGCAGGATCTGCGGGAGTACTTCCGCGCCACCGACAACAATCCCGTGGAGCGGCGCCGGGCGAGCTGGGCCTCGCAGGAGTGGCGCTGGCGCCGGCTCTTCACCTTCCCCAAGCCGACCATCGCGATGGTGAACGGCTACTGCTTCGGGGGCGCGTTCACGCCGTTGATCGCGTGCGACTTCGCGATCGCGGCGGAAGACGCGATCTTCGGCCTGAGCGAGATCAACTGGGGCATCTTTCCGGGAGGGCTGGTGAGCCGCGTCCTCGCCGACGCCATGTGCTACCGCGACGCGATGTATTACATCCTGACGGGCGATCCTTTCGACGGCAAGAAGGCCGCGGAGATGAAGCTCGTCAATTTCGCCGTGCCCAGGGAAAAGCTCCGGGAAGAAACCGTCAAGCTGGCCAAGAAGCTGATGGAGAAAAATCCCCAGGTCCTCAAAGCCGCCAAGGAAGTCTACAAGTACTGCCGGACGATGGATTACGCGCAGGCGGAAGACTACATGGCCGCCAAAGGCACGGCGCTGCGCGCCACCGATCCCGAGCGGGGCCGCGAGGAAGGAATGAAGCAGTTCCTCGATGAGAAGAAGTACCGTCCGGGGTTCGGCGCCTACCAGCGGGCGACGAAGTAGCGGCGGAACCGCCGCCGGTGCGATCGCAGCGGCGGGGCACGGGCACCGCCCCGGCGGGCGGGACGGCGGATCTCTATGGACTTCAATCTTCCGGAAGAGCTTCAGGTTCTCAAGGAAACCGTTCGGAAATTCGTCGACCGGGAGCTGATCCCGCTGGAGCGGGAGTGCCGCCCCGAAGGCGAGGAGATGCCGGCGAAGTATCTCAAGCCGCTCCAGGAGAAGGCCAGGGCGATGGGGCTCTGGCTTCTCGACGTGCCGCAGGAATATGGCGGGGCCGGGCTGGATCTCCTCAGCCGGTGCGTGATCATGGAGGAGGTGGCGCGAACCGTCGCGCTTCCCTTCCGCTACGCGACGATCTTCGGGCCGGAAGTGCGGCCCGTGCTCTTTCACTGCAACGAGGAGCAGAAGGAGCGCTTTCTCTATCCGGTCATCCGCGGCGAGAAGCGGATCTGCTTCGCGCAAACCGAGCCGGACGCGGGCAGCGACCCCGCGGGGATGAAGACGCGGGCGGTCCGCAGCGGCGATCACTACATCCTGAACGGCACCAAGCGCTTCATCACCGGCGCGAAAGACGCCGATTACGCGCAGGTCATCGCCGTCACCGATCCGGAGAAGCGGGCGCGCGGCGGCGTGACCTGCTTCATCGTCGACATGAAGTCGCCCGGAGTGACGCTCGAGCGGCTCTGGCCGACGATGATGGGCGACACGCCGGGGCAGATCCTGTTCGAGAACGTCCGGGTGCCGGCCGAGAACGTCATCGGCGGGGAGGGGCAGGGTTTCGCGATCGCCCAGAAGTGGATCCAGGAAGGGAGGATTCGCGGGCACGGCGCCCGCCCGGTGGGGATCGCCCAGCGGGCGCTCGACATGATGATCGAGTACTCGAAGGTGAGGACCACCTTCGGGCAGCCGCTCTCGGAACGCCAGGCGATCCAGTTCATGATCGCCGACTCGGCCATGGAGATCCATGCCTGCCGGCTGATGGTGTACGAATGCGCCTGGCGCCACGACCGCGGCGAGGACGTAAGGCAGCTCTCGTACATGACCAAGATCATGTGCGCGGAGATGGCGAGCCGGGTGGTCGACCGCTCGATCCAGGTTCACGGCGGCATCGGCCTCACTCGCGACCTGCCGCTCGAATGGTGGTACCGGCAGGTCCGCAGCATCCGGATCACCGAAGGGACGCCCGAGGTGTTGCGATGGCGCCTGGCGCAGCATCTGATCAAGAACCATAAATCGGGATAGCGATCCGGCCGATCCCGGCCTTGCCGCCCGGCATCCGTCTCCTCGACTCGACTCTCCAACCGGCGCGCTCGCAGCCGATGGCTGCGCGGCCGGGAGCGGAGGTGATCACGGCCGAGCGGCGAAACGGCGGTCTCGACGCTTTCCCCGCTACGGGCGGCACGATGGCCGAAGAGCCGCCGCGGCTGCCGGCCCGGCTCCGACTCCGAACCGAGCTCGAGAGATTCGCGGAGATACGACGAAAAAAAACCACCGCGTTGCCGCCGCGAGGGAGCATCGGGCTGGCGGCAGCGCGCTGGCTGCGTGACGGGAGGGCGCCATGTTCGCGAAACGGCTTGCGACCACCGTGCTCCTGCTTTCGATCGCCGGCCGGCCGGTTGCCGGCCTCCCCCAGGAGAAGGTCAAGCTGAGGGTCAGCTCCGCGACCAAGACGCTCGGCTACGGCCCGCTCTGGATCGCCCGGCAGATGGGCTTTTACGAGCGGCAGGGTCTGGACGTCGATCTCGTGGTGATCCGCAGCTCCGACGTCGGCATACAGGCGCTCGCGGGTGGCTCGCTGGAGATCGCCGGCAGCGCCGCCGATGCGCCGATCGCGGCCGTCGAGAAGGGACTCGACCTGGTCTTGATCGGCGGCATCATCAACGGGCTTACCCAGTCGATCATGGCGGCGAAGCGGTTCAAGACCTACAGCGACCTTCGCGGCGCGACCTTCGGCGCGATCAGCCTCACCTCCGGCGTGACGTTCGCGCTGCGCCAGGTGCTGAAGGCCAAGGGGCTGGAGTATCCGCGCGACTACAGGCTGCTGGTGATCGGCGGCTCGCCGCAGACCTACGCCGCCCTGACCTCGGGCCAGATCGACGCCGCGGCGCTTTCGCTGCCGCTCAACTACGCCGCCGAGGAGCTGGGGTTCAACGAGATCGGCAGGTTCGTCGACGTCATCCCGAACTACCAGCTCGCCTCGTTCTCGGTGAAGCGCTCCTGGGCGGAAAAGAACCCGGGCGTGCTGGTCCGGTTCGCGAAAGCGATGGCGCTCGCTTTCCGCTGGATCCACGGGAACAGGGAGCCGGCCGTCGAGTTCCTCGCCCGGGAGATGAAGCTCAAGCCCGAGCACGCCAGGCGGGGCTGGGAGTTCTACACCGCCAACCGCGTGTGGCATCCCGACGGCGACCTCAATCTCGAAGGGCTGCGGGCGGTCGCGCAGATCTATTTCGAGCAGACGCAGGGGAGGAGCGCGGCGCCGAACGTCGCCAGGTACGTGGATCGGAGCTATCTCGCCGCAGCGTTGAAGGAGCTGAGGTAGGCGGAGGATGCGGCGCCGCGGGCGAGCCGGCAGGCGCAAGAGCCAGCCGGGGCGCGCCGGCGACCGCGAACCGGCCGGAAGTCTCTTGCATAATTTCGTGCACGAACTTATAAGTCATCCATCACATCCGATGGATCTCCGCTGAGTGGAAAGTCCCCCCGACAGTTTTCAAACCGAGCGGCTCGAGCTGCGAAAGCCCGTGATGGAAGACGCCGAGGTCATCTTCGAGGCGTACGCGCGCGACCCCGAGGTGACCCGGTATCTCACCTGGCGGCCCAACCGCAGCGTCGAAGAGACGCGCGAGTTCCTGCGCGACTGTCTTGCGGCGTGGAGCGAGAGACGCTCCTTTCACTGGGTGATCGTGCGCCGGCGGGACCGGCGGCTCATGGGCATGGTTACGGCACGCGTCGACAAGCACAAGTGGGAGCTGGGCTACGTTCTGGCGCGCCCCTACTGGGGCCGGGGCTACATGACCGAAGCGGTCAAGGCGGTGGTCGCCTGGGCGATGGCGCAGCCCGAGATCTACCGCGTCTGGTCGGTTTGCGACGTCGACAACCCCGCATCCGCCCGGGTCATGGAAAAGGTCGGCATGAAGCGCGAGGGGCGGTTGCTGCGGTGGTCGGTGCATCCCAACATCAGTCCCGAGCCGCGGGACTCCTACTGTTACTCGATCGTCAAATAAACGAGTCGTTCAAACCGTTCAAGCCGTTCAACCGCTGACGCTCCGCTCAAGCCGTTGCCGTGCAGAGCGCGGCAGAAACGCAAGGCGCCGGACCCTGAACTCGGGATGCGGGTGAGACCGCATCGAACCTGGCGCTCCTGGCGCGGCCGGGGTTTTTTCTGCTCACCGCTGACGGCTGCCTGACTCCAAAGCCGGAAGCGGGAACCACAAACTGGAAACTCAAACAGGATGGCCGTTTGGCTTGGGCCCGCCATTTGTTGTAAAAGGCCTTAGCTATACACGAGGGAGGCGTCGATGAAGCCGTTACGGTTCGGGTCCCTTGTCGGATGGCTGCCGGCGGTCGTGGTCCTGGCGGTTCCGGTTGCGGCGCCGGCAGCCGACAGGCTGAACTTCATCTACACCGCGCGCGTGATGTCGCAGTCCTATCCCTGGGTCGCCCAGGAAGCGGGTCTCTTCAAGAAATACGACCTCGAAGTGCCCATCATCTTCGTCACGGCGGGAGCGCCCGCGGTCGCGACGATCCTGACCGGCGACAGCGAGCTGACCCAACAGGGCGCCGCCGGGCTCACCCGCGCCTTCGTCCAGGGCAATCGCGACATCGTTTTCATCGGCGGCGTCAAGAACATCCTGACGCACAGCATCGTCGCCAGGCCCGACGTCAAGCGCCCCGAGCAGCTCAAGGGGAAGAAGATCGGCGTCTCCCGCATCGGCAGCAACCCGCACTACTTCGCCGTCCAGGCGCTGCGCCATTTCGGCATCGACAGCCGCGACGTGAGCTACATTCAGGCGGGAGGCGCGCCGGAAACGCTCGCCGCGCTGCTCGCCCGGGGAATCGACGCTGCGGTTCTGACCGTGCCCACCGACGCGCAGGCGCTCAAGATGGGCTATCACTACGTCGTGTACGGCCCCGACCTCCGCATCGCCTACGCCGCCACCACGTTCAACACGCGGCGGTCGATCATCGCCCGGCGGGGGCCGGTGATCGCCCGGTTCATGCGTGCGATGGCCGAGGCCGCGAAGATCATGCACACCGACCGTGAGTTCGCCTACCGCGTGTTGCAGAAAAACCTGCGCATCGACGACCGCAAGCTGCTCGAGGCGAGCTACAACGTCGAGATCAAGTCGCTCGAGCCGCGGCTGGCGCTGCGGCTCGAAGGGCTGCAGTCGACGCTGGACGAGATCGCGCCCATCGATCCCCGGGCGCGCTCGGTCAGGCCCGAGGAGATGGTCGATGCCCGCTTTCTCGACGAGATGGAGAAAAGCGGCTTCATGGAGCAGCTGTGGAAGCGATAGGGCCCGAGCGCTCCCGGGCCCCTTCGGGCCCCGGAGCCCGGGAAGGAGAGAAAGATCCGTGCCGCTTGCCGCCCTGAAGGACGCCGAGATCTATTACGAGGAGCACGGCGCTGGGGAGCCGGTCCTGCTGGTGCCGCCGTCGTGGTGGCCGTGCGACACCTGGAAGGTGGGCGTCGTCCCGGCGCTGAGCCGGCGCTACCGCGCGGTCATCTTCGACTGCCGGGGGGCGGGCCGGAGCAGCGCGCCCGAAGACGGCTATACGGTCGATCAGTTCGCGCGCGATGCCGTCGCGCTGCTCGCCCGCCTCGACATTTCGCGATGCCACGTCGTCGGCTTTGCGCTCGGCGGGCAGATCGCGCAGGCGATGGCGCTGCTGCGCCCGGCCCTGGTCGCCAGCCTCGTGATCGCCGCCGCGGGCTCGGGCAGCCGGTCGGTGAGCGGAACGGCCCGCCCGGCGAGCCGGGACGAAGCGAGCGAGATCCGCGAGCGCGGTTTCGAGCGCTTCATCCGCGGGCACGTGGAGAACGACCACATGGCGTTCGGGCCCCGGTTCTTCCGCGAGCATCCGGAGACGGTCAAAGCACTGTCGGATGCGCTCTGGGAGCGTCAGGGGAGCCCGGAGCTGTTTGCGCGCCACGCGGCGGCGCGGCGGACGTGGGACACGCTGGCGAACGCTTCACGCCTGGCGGTGCCGACGCTGGTTCTTTGCGGGGCCGAGGACCACGTCGACCGCGGCGGCAGCACGCCAGCGGACACCGCACGCCGGCTGGGGGAGACGATTCCGGGCGCCGAGCTGGCGCTTCTTCCCGGCGTCAAGCACATGACGTTTTGGGACGGGACTCGAGCGCTCGAGATCCTCCAGGATTTTCTTGCACGGCATCCGATATAGGCGCTTCGCTCCGGTTCAGGGTGTTCAAGGGTTCAAAGGGTTCAAAGGTTCAGAGGTTCAAAGGTTCAAGGGTTGAAAGGTTCAAGCGGATCAATCGCTGACGCTTGGTTCGAGCGGTTCGTGCCGGTCTTCGGTCTCCGGTCCCCGGTCCGTATCGAGGGCGCTTCGCTCCGGTTCAGGGTGTTCAAAAGTTCAAACCGTTCAAAGGTTCAAGGTGTTCAAAAGTTCAAGGCGTTCAAGGGTTCAAAGGCTCAAGGGTTCAAGCGGATCAGTCGCTGATGCTTGGTTCGAGCGGTTCGTGCCGGTCCCCGGTCTCCGGTCCTCGGTCCGTACTATGCGAACGTCGCCGTGGCGGTCATGGCGGGCCGGCCTTCGGGATCGACGGCCCAGAGAACCGCCTCGCGCCCGCCTTCCCGCGGCAGGCCGGCGATCGTGAAATTCCCCGTGTCGTAGATCTGGCGCACCGATCGGTAGGCGAACGATCTCATCTCGCGGCCGGGAAGCTCCGCGCGGCACATCTCGATCAACAACTGCGATACGAGGGTCCCCTGGACGACGAGGCCGGGCAGCTTCTCGGTCCCGGTCGTGTAGCCCCGGTCGTAGTGGATCCTGTGGCTGTTGAAGCGGATCGCCGAGAAGCGAAACAGCAGCACGGGATCGGGCTCGACGGTCCGCGTCCACGCCGGCCGCCCGGGAATCTCAACGGCTAGGGGCGGGGATTTCTCCGCCCGCGACTCGCTGAGAAAGACCAGATCGCGCTCCTCGACCACGGCGAGGCCGAGGCCGTTCGAGATCCGGTTGCGCTCGACGACGGTTACCGCCGCCCCGTCCTCGTTCTCGTCGATGCGGATGTCGGCGATCTCGGTGACTCGGGTGATCTCGTCGCCGATCCGCAGGGGCGCGTGGAAGGTCGCGCGCGTTCCGCCGAGGCGCCGCCGGGGAAGCGGGATCGGCGGAACGATGCCGCCGCCCGCAGCCTGACCGTCCGGCCGCATGCGGGAGCGGCGGTGCAGCGCGGGGAAAAACGCGCCGTACCACCCCGGCGGGATCGGCGCCCCTTTTTCCAGCGGCGGCTCCTCGACGTCGAGCGCCGCGGCGATCTTCGACATCGCCGACGCGGTGACCACGTCGGCCGCGGTCTCGCTTTTTCCGATGTAACGCTTGAAGGCTTCGAGCGGCTCGGTCACGGCAAGGCCCTCCCTTCGCGGCGGATGCGCGAGCCTAGACGCGCCGCCGCGGGCGAGTCAAGAGGGCGGGCAAGCGTGTGGCGATTGAGTTTGCTCGCGCGGTTGCGGTAGAAAGGAAACACAGCCGCACCGTTCGGCGCAAACTTCTCCTGGAGGAAACCGTGTCATCCCGAAAACCTTATCGGCTGCCGGCCACGGCGACGCCCGAGCGCTACGAGCTACGGCTGACGCCGGATCTCAAAGCCAGGCGGTTCGCCGGGGAAGTGAAGATTTCGCTCGTCGTTCGCGAGCCGACGCCCACGGTCACGCTCAACGCTGCGGAGCTGGAGCTGGGGGAGGTCGCGATCGCGGGGCCGGAGGGACGAACGCTGGCGGGCCGGACGGCGCTCGACGCCGAGAACGAGCAGGCGACGCTGGAGTTCCCCGAGACGCTGCAACCTGGCCGATGGGAGCTGCGGATCGGCTTTCGCGGAACCCTCAACGACAAGCTGCACGGCTTTTATCACAGCACGTACCGGGACGAGCAGGGGCGGGAGAAGTCGCTCGCGTGCACGCAGTTCGAGTCGACGGACGCGCGGCGGGCGTTTCCCTGCTGGGACGAGCCCGCCTTCAAGGCGGTCTTCCAGGTCACGCTGGTGATCGACGAAGGGCTGACAGCGATCTCCAACACGCGCGTCGTGCGCGAGAGGCCGCTTCCGGAAACGGGTAAAAAGGAGGTGGTCTTCGCCGACTCGATGAAGATGTCGACCTACCTGGTCGCCTTCATCGTCGGCGAGCTGGAGGCGACGGAGCCGGTCTGGGTCGGGCCGGTGCCGCTGCGCGTCTGGTCCGTTCCCGGCAAGAGCCGGCTGGGGAGCTTCGCGCGCGAGATCGGCCGCTTTTCGCTCGAATACTTCAGCCGCTACTACGATCTTCCCTATCCGGGCGACAAGCTGGACCTGATCGCGATTCCCGATTTCGCCTCGGGCGCGATGGAAAATCTCGGGGCGATCACGTTTCGCGAGACGGCGCTCCTGGTCGACGAGGCCAGGGCGACGCGCGCCGAGCTGGAGCGGGTGGCGGACGTGGTCGCGCACGAGAACGCCCACATGTGGTTCGGCGATCTCGTCACGATGCGCTGGTGGAACGGCCTCTGGTTGAACGAGGCGTTCGCGACGTTCATGGAAATGATGGCGGTCGACGCCTGGAAGCCCGAATGGCGCCGCTGGGAAAGCTTCACCGCATCGCGGGCGGCCGCGATGCAGGTCGACGGCCTTGCGAGCACGCGGCCAATCGAGTTTCCCGTGGAGAAGCCCGAGGAGGCGGCGGGGATGTTCGACGTGCTCACGTACGAAAAAGGGGCATCGGTGCTGCGCATGCTCGAACAGTACCTCAAGCCGGAGGTGTTTCGCGACGGCATCCGGCTGTACCTTCGCCGCCACGCTTACGCCAATGCGGAGACCACGGACCTCTGGGACGCCCTGGAGGAAGCCGCGCGGCTGCCTGCCCGCGCCCTGATGGACAGCTGGATCTTCCAGGCGGGATATCCGCTGATCGCGGTGAAACGCGACGGCGGCGAGCTGGTTCTTTCACAGGAGATCTTCCGCTATCTCCGCGACGGCGATGTCGACCGGAAGTGGCACGTCCCGGTGTTCTTGCGGTTCGGCACGGCCGCCGGTACGGTCGAGCGAACCTTGCTGCTGACCGATCGGAGCGCCCGGGTGGAGCTGCCGGCGGAGGCCCGGTGGGTGGTAGCCAACGCCGGTGCCCACGGCTTCTACCGGGTCCGTTACAGCGGGGAGCTCGCGGCCTGCTTGAAAGCAGGGCTGCGCGACAAGCTCTCGCCGGCGGAGCGGTTCAATTTCTTCAACGACGCCTGGGCAATCGCCCTGGCGGGCATTACGTCGCTGGAAGACTACCTGAGCCTGCTCGAGCTGCTGGCGGGGGAGACGGACCTGAACGTCTGGACCACGATCCTGATCGCGTGCCATCAGCTGAACCGCATTCTGGAGGACGACCAGGTGGCCGCGTTCCGCGAGCGGCTGCGTCTCGTGCTCGGCCCTGCGGTCGAGCGGGTCGGCTGGTCGCCCAGGGACGGGGAGAGCGACCTCGACCGGCAGCTTCGCGCGGACCTGATCGGCGCTCTCGGCGTACTGGCGGACGAGCGGAGCTGTCAGGAGCGCGCCCAGGAGCTGTACTCCCTTTACGAGCAGAACAGCGAGGCTGTGGAACCCAATCTGGTCCCCGCGCTGCTCTCGATCGTGGCCCACACGGGCGGACTCGGGGAGTACGAGAAGTTTCGCGCCAGGTTCAAGAGCGCCCGGACGCCGCAGGAGGAGCAGCGCTATCTCTTTGCGCTGGCCGGATTTCGCAGCGCGGAGCTGATCGAGCGCACGCTGGAATTGACGCTCAGCGGCGAAGTGCGCACGCAAAACGCTCCCTATCTGATGCGCAGCCTGCTGTTGAACCGCGACGCCCGCGAGCGGGCGTGGCGGTTCATGAAGGAGAACTGGCAAAGGATGATCGACCGCTACCCCGACAACTCGATTCCCCGGATGTGCGAGGGCGTCGTCGCGTTGTCGACCCCGGATCTCGAGGCCGACGTGCGCGCTTTCTTCGCCGCCCATCCGGTGCGGCAGGGCGCCAGGCAGATCGAGCAGCATCTCGAAAGACTGCGGGTCGCGGTGGCGGCGCGAGAGCGCTGGAGACGCTCGCTCGTGGGCGAGAAATCGCCTTGACAAGGCGAAGCCAAGTGTGGTTTAAGTTTTGCATTCCCGCCAAGCCGTTGTTTTAGCTACGTTCCAAGGAGGAGCAGGATGAAGGAAACGACCAACCATGTATGCGCAACCTTGAGCGCTGCTGTTTTTGCCGCGATCGCGGTCGGCTGCGCGTCGGTCCAGGAGCAGCCGCGAGCCGCGGCCACGGCCGCGCCGCAACAAAAGGCCACGGCCGAGAAGGCGGAGCCGAGAAAAGCCAAGGCAAAGGCGGTGGAAGTCGAGGGAGTGATCAGCGACGTGGGCCAGCGGACCATCACGTTCCAGACCGAGCGAAAGGGCAAGGTGCGCCAGGAAGTCGTCGGAGTGGACGAAAAGACCAGGATCGAGAAAGGGGGCGCCGCCGTCAAGCTCAAGGACCTCGAGGTCAGCGACAAGGCGCTGATCAACTACGAGCCCGACGCCTACACTCCGGCGCTCGCGATCAAGGTAACGGGAAAAGGGACCCTGAAGAAAGTCGGAGGCGACGACTAGCGCTTATCGCGCTCCCAGCGATCGCCGCCCACGATATCGAGCCGGAAGCTGCTGTCGCTGCGCAGCACCCTGAACGAGATCCGCTCCCCCGGACGCTTTTTCCAGATCTCCTGGTAAAGCTGCCGGCGCGAGCGGATCTCGACGTTTTCGACCCCGAGAATAATGTCGCCTTCGCGAAGCCCGCAGCGCTCGGCCGGTCCTCCCGGTACCACGCCACCGACCACGATATGGCCAGCCATCGGCTGGGGGTAGAAGCCGAGCCAGGCCCGCTTGGGCCGGCTGATCACCCGGCCGTACTGCTTGAGCTCCTGTTCGTAGCGCAAGTAATACTCGATCGGAATCGCGAGCGTGAACTTGCCGATAGTGCTGAGATTGAGCGACACCACGCCGATGAGCCGGCCCTTGAAATCGGCGAGCGTGCCCCCGCCGAGACCGGGATTGACGGCGGTGAGGCAGATGGTCTTGTCCAGCATGTACTCCCAGTGGCCGTCGTACGGCTCCATCGAGGTGATGTAGCCGCCGCCCACCTTCCGCTCGTTCTGTCCGTTGCTCGCGACGATCACCGCCGCCTGGCCGAGGGTGATCGACTCGGGCGGCGCGGCCTTCAAGCACGGCAGGCTCCGCGCCGGGATCCTCACCAGGGCCAGGCCGGTTTCCGGGTCCAGCCCCGCGATCTCGCCGGGATACTGATCCCCGTCCACGAGGGTGACCGTGATGGCGGTCGCTCCGGAAACCACGTAGTGCACCGTCAGGATGTAGCCGTCGGAGTCCACGATCGTTCCCGAGCCCTGCCTCTCCGTCCCCAGGTTGCGTGCCGACGGATGATCTTCCGGTATCGAAGCGTGCAGGTCGGCTGTCGCCGGCAAAATGGAATGAATCAGACCCAGATGGCCGTTCACGGGTTCGCCTCCAAAAGCTCGCTGACCTCGGCGCCGCCGCG
Organism: Candidatus Zixiibacteriota bacterium; assembly: GCA_035574315.1. NCBI lineage: Bacteria > Pseudomonadati > Candidatus Zixiibacteriota > Candidatus Zixiibacteriota bacterium. Next base: position 32,482 of record DATLYW010000047.1, on the reverse strand, counting down.
CGCGCCTGCCGGTGCTCCGCCGCTGAAGAGCTTCCCCTGCCAGGTGTTCCGGCGGTCGAGCTCTTCGTGGATGGCGTTGAGAACGCCGATCTTGTCGACCGACCAGTCGGGCGCGACGGTGATGGCCCGGTAGGTTTCGCCGGTCAGGCGGTGGATCACGATTCCCGGGTCGAGCCGCTCGAGGAAGTCGGCGACGAGCGAGACGTAATCGTCGCGCGAAAAAAGACCGAACAGCCCTGCCCGGTAAAGCTTCGCAAGCACCGTATTCTCGATCACGTGCAGGTTGTGGAGCTTGACGCCGTCGAGCCGCAGGCGGTTGAGCAGCGCGGGCGTCTGCAGCATCTCCTCCCGCGTTTCGGTGGGAAAGCCTAGGATCAGGTGCGCACAGACGCGCAGGCCGCGCTCCTTCGCCCGCCCGACCGCGTCGACGAACTCGCGCAGACCGTGCCCCCGGTTCACCCAGCGCAGGGTGCGTTCGTGCATCGATTCGAGACCGAGCTCCAGCCAGAGATAGGTCCGGCGCGAGATGTCGGCCAGAAGCGCGAGGACGTCGTCCGGAAGGCAGTCGGGACGCGTGGCGACGGCGAGGCCGACCACGCCCGGGAAATCCAGGGCCTCCCGGTACAGACGCTCGAGCCGGGCTGCGGAATCGTAGGTGTTGGTGTAGCTCTGGAAATAGGCGATGAATCGCTCGGCGCGGTGGCGCGAGCGGAGCGCGGCCGCCCCCTTCTCGAGCTGCTCGGTGACCGACGTCCGCGGGCGGTAGGCGGGCGCGGTGTGACCGGCGTTGTTGCAGTAGATGCACCCGCCGACGGCGACCGTCCCGTCGCGGTTCGGGCAGGTAAAATCCATCCTCAGCCCGATCTTGTAGACTCGCGCCGAGAACGTGCTCTTGAGCACCCGGTTGTAGGAGTTGTAGCGCTTGCCGCTCCAGAGCTCCTTCAGGGCGACCGGAAAATACATGACGCGATCACACAAACCGTTAACAAAAAGCATGTCAATACTCAAGCTGCAGCGTTCCCGGAAAGCCGTCGCCGGCGGCGGCGCCGCCTGCGGAAGTGGCGGATAAATCATGGAGTTTCGTCGCTCGCAGCTTGACAACCGGCAGAAACCCCTATATTCGTATGTTACCGTCTGGTTCAGCCCATCCGCCGATGAAGATTCCTCTCGAGGAGATCACCGAGTCCGCCAAGGAGATCAGGTTTTCCGAAACGATCGGTGACCTGAACGACATCTACGAGCGGGATCAGGTGCGCGATTTCCGTTTCCCGCCCGCTCTCGACGTTCACCTGGTCTACTACAGGTCCAGCGAGGAGATCTTCTTTCACGGCGCGTTCCGAGGCGATTTCGAAGGGTGCTGCAGCCGCTGCCTGGCGAGCTATTCGTTTCACCTCGAGCAGCCGTTCGACTTCATGCTGGCGCCGAGCGCGTCCCGCTCGGAGGCCAAGGTGGAGGAGCTGCGCCCGGAAGACATGGGCCTCAGCTACTACTCGTCGGGCGAGATCAACCTGGCGCCGCTGATCAAGGAGCAGGTGTTGCTCGCACTGCCGACCCGCCCGCTGTGCGGGGAGGACTGCCTCGGTTTGTGCGACGGCTGCGGCGCGAATCTGAACCGCGAAGCCTGCACCTGCCAGAGCTCGGGTCGCGATCCCCGAATGGCGGTTTTCCGGACGCTCAAGATCAGCCGCTGACTCGCCACTACAGCCGGAACGTTTTTGGAGCCCCGCACAGGCGGAGAAGAAGATAAACAGGAACAAGACTATGCCGGTACCCAAGAGAAGAACCTCCAAACGGGTCAGAAACCAGCGCCGCGCGCACGACGCGCTGACCAAGCCGCAGTGGAGCACCTGCCCCAACTGCGGCGAGACCGTGCTGCCGCATCGCGTCTGCCGCGCGTGCGGCTTTTACCGCGGCCGGGCCACCATCGAAACCGAACAGAGCTGAACGACCTCTCCCTATGCCGGTGATCGCTGTCGACGCGATGGGCGGGGATTACGCTCCCGGAGTCGTGGTGGAGGGAGCGCGGCTGGCCCTGCTCGAGTACGGCGCCGAGATCGTCCTCGTCGGGCAGAAAGAGGCCGTCGACGCGGAGCTGGGGCGGTACCCCGACGAACGGTCGCGCTTGCCCGTGGTTTCCGCCCCTCAAGTCGTGGCGATGGACGAGTCTCCGAGCAGCGCCATCCGGAAAAAGGAGTCCTCGCTGAAGATAGCCTTCGAGATGATGAAGCGGGGCGAAGCGCAGGCCGTCGTCAGCGCGGGCAATTCGGGCGCGATGATGGCCATCGGGATGTTCGTCGTAGGAACCCTGCCGCAGGTGGCGCGCCCGGCCATTCTCGTCGTGGTGCCGAGCGTGGGCAAGGGAGTCGTCATCATCGACGCCGGCGCCAACGTCGACTGCAAACCCCGCCAGCTGCTCCAGTTCGGGATCATGGGGGCGGTTTACGCCGAGGAGGTGGTGGGCATTCCGCGGCCGCGCGTCGGCGTCCTCAGCAACGGCGAGGAAGAAAGCAAGGGCAACGAGCTCACTCGGGCCGCGAGCGAGTTGCTGGCGGCCTCCGGGTTGAATTACATCGGCTACGTCGAGGGGCGCGACCTGTTCAACGGCAGGGTGGACGTGGTGGTCTGCGACGGCTTCACGGGCAACGTCGCCCTCAAGACCATGGAAGGGCTCGCGGGCTTCGCGGCGGGCGTGCTGCAGGGGGCGTTCGAGAAAAACCTCTTGAGCAAGATCGGTTACCTTCTGAGCCGCGGCCCGCTGCGCGAGGCGTACCGCCGGCTCGACTACGCGGAATACGGCGGGGCGCCGCTGCTCGGTCTGAACGGCGTGGCGATCGTCGCTCACGGCGGCTCGAGCCCGCGGGCGATCAAGAATGCGATCAGGGTCGCCGGCGAATCGGTGTCGCACGACGTCAACCGGCGCATCGGCGAGGCTCTCGCCCGGATCATGGAAGGCGAGAAGCAGGAAGGCCAGCCGCCGCGTGCGACGTTGTGGCAAAAGCTGAAATCGAAAATCGAGAACCTCGGCGAGCGCGCCCTGGACACCGCGCGGGAAAAGGAGAAGGAACGTGGCGGATAGCGGCGCGGTGGCCTTCGTTTTTCCGGGGCAGGGCTCGCAGTACGTCGGCATGGGGAAGAAGCTCTGCGAGCGCTTCCCGGTCGCGAGGCAGGTCTTCGCCGAAGCGGAGGATGTCCTGCGCTTTCCCCTGACCCGCCTGTGCTTCGACGGCCCCGAGGCCGAGTTGAATCTGACGGAGAACACGCAGCCGGCGATTCTCACGGCATCGATCGCCGCGTTGAGGGTGCTCGAGTCCGAGACGGATCTGAGGCCCCGTTTTGCCGCGGGGCACAGCCTGGGCGAGTACAGCGCGCTGGTGGCGGCGGGGGCGCTGGCTTTCGCCGACGCGGTCCGGGTGGTGCGGCAGCGCGGGCGGCTCATGCAGGAGGCCGTTCCGCCGGGGGCCGGCGCGATGGCGGTCCTGCTCGGCCTGGACGGGGAGACGGTGCAGGCGGTTTGCGAGCAGGCGCGTAACGGCGAGGTGGTGGCTCCCGCGAACTACAACGGCGGCGGGCAGATCGTCATCGCCGGGTCGGCGGCCGCGGTCGCCAGGGCGGCGGCGCTGGCGCGGGAGCGGGGAGCGAAAAGAGTTCTCGACCTGCCGGTGAGCGCTCCTTTCCATTGTGAGCTGATGCGGCCGGCGGCCGAGGGGCTTGCAAGGGTCCTCGCCGACGTCACGATTCACCCGCTCGCAGTCGGCGTGCTGACCAACGTGGAGGCGGAGGTCAATTTCGACGCCGCACGAGTGAAATCGCTGCTCGCCGAGCAGGCGGTAAAGCCCGTCCGCTGGGAGGAATCGGTCCGGCGGCTGGAATCGCTCGGAGTTTCGCGCGTGATCGAGGTCGGCCCGGGGCGGGTGCTGCGGGGGCTCGTCAAGCGGATCAGCCCGGCCGTCCGGGCGGAGGGCTTCGAGCTTCCCGAGGATCTCGCCAGGCTGGCGGGAGGGGGCGCGTGACCCTCAAGGACCAGGTGGCCCTGGTGACCGGTGCCGGCCGCGGCATCGGCCGCGCCGTTGCGCTCGCCCTGGCGCGGGAAGGCGCGTACGTGGTGATGAACTATCGCGGCAACCGGACAGCGGCGGAGGCGGCGCTCGCGGCCGTGAGCGCGGCGGGGGGTCGCGGCGAGCTTTGCCCGTTCGACGTTTCGGATGCGGCGCAAGTCGACGAGGCGGTTAAGAAAATCGTTGACCGTCATCAAAAAATTGATATTCTAGTCAACAACGCGGGGATAACCTCCGACAACCTGTTGGTTCGAGTCAAGCCGGACGAGTGGGAGCAGGTTATCGGCACCAACCTCAGGGGCGTCGTCTTCTGTACCAAAGCTGTTTGTCGGGTCATGATTCGCCAGCGGCGGGGGCGAATCATCAGTCTGTCGTCGGTTGTCGGGCAGACCGGGAACGCGGGACAGTCGTTGTACGCCGCGTCCAAAGCGGGCATCATCGGCTTCACCAAGGCGGTGGCGCGGGAGGTGGCAGAACGCGGCATCACGGTCAATGCGGTCGCTCCTGGATTCATCGAGACCGAGATGACCGGCGCTCTCCCCGAAAAGTTGCGCGCGGAGTTTTTGCGTTCGATCCCGATGGGACGGTTCGGTACTTGCGAAGAAGTCGCCGATTTAGTTACATTTCTGGCCGGGCCCGGGGCGGCCTACATCACGGGCCAGGTCATGAGCGTGAACGGCGGACTTTACATGTAAGGAACGGGAGCAGGAGGTGAAGCAAATGGCGTCGTCTGTTCAGGCCAGGGTGAAGGAGATCGTTTGCGAGCAGCTCGGGGTGAGCGAGGAGGAAGTGACCCCGGAAGCCTCCTTTATCGAAGACCTGGGGGCGGACTCGTTGGATATCGTCGAGCTGGTCATGGCTTTGGAGGAAGAGTACGAGATGGAGATATCCGACGAGGACGCCGAAAAGATAAAAACGGTCCAGGATGTGATCACCTACATCGAAAGCCATCGCTGAGGCGGCTTTCGGTGACCGAAGGGCGGCGCAGAATTCGCCGGCGCGCCGTCTCTTCGATCGGGTGGGATCGCAGGAGCTGCACGGCCTCTCAGAGCCCTTCTCCTGCGATTTTCTTTATTGAAGGGGCCGGAGGATAGTCTCGCGATGATCGCCATCGGCGCGGATCACGGCGGAGTGGACCTCAAGAACTTTCTCGGGGAGTTTCTGCGTTCCAAGGGGTTCGAGGTGCGAGATTTCGGCACGCATGACCGCGAGGCGGTCGACTATCCGGACTTCGGCCGTGAGGTCTCGCTCCAGGTGTCGAGCGGGGCGGCGGAGCGCGGGATCCTGGTCTGCACCAGCGGGATCGGCATGTCGATCGTGGCGAACAAGTTTCCGGGCGTCCGGGCGGCGCTGGTGGGCGATCTGGAATCGGCGCGCAGCAGCCGAGAGCACAACAACGCCAACGTTCTGGTCCTGAGCGGTGCCAGAACGGGGGAAAATCTCGCGCGGGACATCGTCGAGGTCTGGCTCGCGACTCCCTTCGCCGGAGGTCGTCACGAGCGGCGCGTGGCGAAGATCGCCGCCGTGGAGCGGGAGCTGGGCATGAGGGGCGCGGCGGAGACCGAGCGCCGGGAGGAAACATCGCGATCATGAGCTTTCTAGAGGCCACGGACCCGGAGGTCTTCTCCGCCATTCAGAAAGAAACGCAGCGGCTGGAGGAAAACCTCGAGCTGATCGCCTCCGAAAACGTCGTCAGCGAGGCGGTCCTGGAGGCCCAGGGCTGCGTGATGACCAACAAGTACGCCGAAGGATACCCGGGCCGGCGGTACTACGGCGGCTGCCAGTTCGTCGACGAGGTCGAGCAGCTCGCCATCGACCGGGCAAAAGCGCTCTTCGGGGCCGAGCACGTCAACGTGCAACCCCATTCCGGCACCCAGGCCAACATGGCGGTTTACCTGGCGGCGCTCAAGCCGGGAGACTGCTACCTCGGCATGAACCTCGCGCACGGCGGGCACCTTTCCATGGGGAGCCCGGTCAACTTCTCCGGGATGCTGTACCGGGTGATCCCGTACGGGGTTTCCGAGCGGACCGAAACGATCGACTACGAGGAGGTGGCGCGCCTGGCGGCCGAGCACAAGCCCAAGCTGATCGTCGCCGGGGCGAGCGCGTACCCGCGGGTAATCGACTACGCGAAGTTCCGCAGCATCGCCGACGAAGTCGGAGCGCTCTTGATGGTCGACATGGCCCACATCGCGGGGCTGGTGGCCGCGGGGCTGCACCCGAATCCCGTCCCCTACGCCGATTTCGTCACGACGACCACCCACAAGACTCTGCGCGGTCCCCGCGGGGGGATGGTGCTGTGCCGGGCCGAGCACGCCAGGACGATCGACAGCAAGATCTTCCCGGGCATGCAGGGCGGGCCGCTGATGCACGTGATCGCGGCGAAAGCGGTGGCGCTCAAAGAGGCGCTGAGCCCGGAGTTCAAGGTCTACCAGCGGCAGATCGTCGCGAATGCCCGGGTGCTGGCGAGCGCCCTCATGGCCGAGGGATTTCGCTTGACCTCGGGCGGTACGGACAATCACCTGATGCTCGTCGATCTCAGGCAATCCGAGCTCACGGGCAAGATCGCACAGGAAACCCTCGATCGCGCCCGCATCACGGTCAACAAGAATACGGTGCCGTTCGAGACCCGCTCGCCTTTCGTGACGAGCGGTATCCGGATCGGCACTCCGGCCGTGACCACGCGCGGGATGAAGGAAAGGGAGATGGAGCAGATTGCGGGTTTCATCGTTCGGGCGCTGAGAAACGCCGGCGACGACGGCGTTCTCAGGTCGATCGCGGACGAGGTGAGGGATCTCTGCAGGAAATTCCCCGTGTATCCCCATCGCCTGAAGGCTCGCTGACGCGCTTCGAACCCGGGCCCAGCGCCGCCCGCGGCGCGCTCGGCCGGCGAGCCGCCGCCCGCGGAGGGAGCTTTTCATGAAATGCCCCTTTTGCCACGAGTCCGACAATCGCGTCATCGATTCCCGCCTCAGCAAGGACAGCAGCATGATCCGTCGGCGCCGGGAGTGCGGCAAGTGCAATCGTCGCTTCACCACGTACGAGCGCGTCGAGGAGATGATGCCGATGGTGATCAAGAAGGACGGACGCCGCGAAAGCTACGACCGGCTCAAGATCATCAACGGCCTCAAGCGGGCGTGCGAGAAACGGCCGGTGAGCATCGATACCATCGAGGCGATCGCCGACCGGATCGAGCGGTCGCTCCAGGAGCGCGGCGAGAAGGAGATTCCCAGCTCGGTGATCGGCGAAGCGACGATGCGCGAGCTGCACGACACCGACGAGGTCGCCTACGTGCGGTTCGCTTCCGTGTACCGCTCCTTCAAGGACATCAACGAGTTCATGGCCGAGCTCGAGGAGCTGCTCAAGGAACGCAAGGGCCTTCCGGCGGGGAACGCGACGCCGCCCCGTCAGCGCGGCGACTGACCGGTTCCCGATGACCGCCGGCCGCGACGAGTTCTACATGGAGCGGGCCTGCCGGCTCGCCGAGAAGGGAGCCGGGCGAACCAGCCCCAATCCCATGGTCGGGGCGGTGCTGGTGAAGGGGAATCGGGTGGTAGGGGCCGGCTACCACGCGCGCGCCGGGGACGATCACGCGGAGATCGTCGCCCTCAAGCGCGCGGGACGCCGGGCCCGGGGGGCGACGCTCTACATCAATCTGGAGCCCTGCAATCACTACGGCCGCACTCCGCCCTGCACGCGCGCGCTGATCGAGGCGGGGATCAAGGAAGTGGTCGCCGGCATGAGGGATCCCAATCCGCTGGTGGCGGGGAAAGGCTTCGCCGCCCTGAGGCGGGCGGGCGTGATCGTGCGCTCGGGAGTCCTCGAGGAGCGTTGCCGGGAGTTGAACGAGGCCTTTGTCAAGTTCATCACGCGCCGGCGCCCTTTCGTGATCCTGAAGCTCGCCGCCACCCTCGACGGCAGGATCGCCACCGTCTCGGGAGACGCGCGCTGGATCACCGGCGCGCGCGCGCGGGAACGGGTTCATGAGCTCCGCAATCGCGTCGACGCGGTCCTCGTCGGCGCGGGTACCGTCGCGGCAGACGATCCGCGGCTGACCTGCCGGATCAAGGGCGGCCGCGATCCGTGGCGGGTGATCCTCGATCGGGACCTCACCATCCCGCTTTCGGCGCGGCTGCTGCGCCAGCGCCACCCCGAGAAGACCATCGTGCTCGCCGGTCCTCGCCCGGCGGAAGCCAAAAAGCGCGCGCTCGAGGCGACGGGGGCTCGCGTTTGGTGCTGTCCTCTCTCGGGAGGGAGGATACGGTGGTCGGCGGCGCTCAGGCGGCTGGCTGACCGCGGAATCGTCAGCCTGTTGATCGAGGGGGGCGCTGCGACAGCGGCGTCCGCGCTCGCGGCGGGAGTCGTCGACAAGGTCCTCTTTTTCTACGCCCCCAAGCTGTTCGGTGGAGACGGGCGGCCGATGCTGGAGAGCCTGGGCGTGCGCCGGGTGGCTCAGGCCGTCGCGCTGGAACGGCTCGCGATCCGGCGTTTCGGGCCGGATTTCCTGGTATCGGGGTACATATCGAAAAAATAGTTTTCCCGTTCCCGGTTCTTACGTCGAGCCTCGAGAACCAGCACTGGAACCGGAAGCCGGAAACTGGAAACTATAAAGAGGATGTTTACCGGATTGATCGAAGACGTGGGCGAGGTCCGCGAGATCGCCGTTCGCCGGCGCTCCGCCGTGCTGGTGGTGAAAACCCGGCTGCCGCTGCGGGAGCTCGAGCGGGGATCGAGCATCGCGGTCAACGGGACCTGCCTTACGGTGGTGAAGAAAAGCCGGGGGACCTTCGCCGTCGACGTATCGCCGGAGACGCTCAGATGCACCAATCTGGAGGAGCTGGAAGTTGGCTCGCCGGTGAACCTGGAGCGAGCGCTGCGGTTGCAGGACCGGCTGGGAGGGCATCTGGTGACGGGCCACGTCGACGGCGTCGGCTCGGTCGCGGCGGTGGAGAAACGGGGAGAGTTCACGTTCTTTCATTTTCGAGTTCCCCGGCGGCTGGGCACTTTGCTCGTTTCGAAAGGGTCGGTAGCCGTCGACGGCATCAGTCTGACCGTCAACTCCTGCGGGCCGACCAGCTTTTCGGTCGCGGTGATCCCGTTCACGCTGGAACACACGAATTTGCGCGCGCGTAGGGTTGGTGATAAAGTGAACGTCGAAACGGATTTGATCGGGAAGTACGTGCGCCAATTCATGAACGCGCGCCGGTCGAGGTGACCGGCGCCGGAGCTCCCGGTCCTGCCGACTTTCCCTGCCATGCCGGTTGCCACGATCGAAGAAGGGCTCGAAGAGCTGCGCCGGGGCCGCATGGTGATCCTCGTGAACGAGGACAGCCCCGAAAGCGACGGCTTTTTCTGCTTTGCGGCCGAAAAGGCGACCGCCGAAAACGTCAATTATCTGCTGCATCGCGGGCGCGGCCTGATCTACCTCGTGCTCACCGAGGAACGCATGCGCGAGCTGGGAATCTCGCTCCTGCCTCAGGAGAGCGGGGGGCTCAGCCGCCATCTTTTCGGCGTATCGTTCTCGGTTCCGCTCGACGGCGTGCCGGGCATCTCGGCTGAAGGCCGGGCGCACACCCTGCGGGCGGCGGCGTCGGAGCGAACCGTGCACGCCGACCTGATCATTCCGGGCCACATCCAGCCGGTTCAGGCACGCAGCGGCGGAGTGCTCGCCCGTTCCGGCCGGGCTGAAGCCTCGATCGACCTGGCGCACCTGGCGGGCTTCAAGCCCGTGGGCGTGATCTGCCAGATCCTCAAGGACGACGGTTCGGTCGCTTTGCTGCCCGACCTGGAGAGACTGGCGCTGCAAGAAGGGATCAAAATCGTCTCCGTGGAAGGTCTGATCGCGCATCGGCTGCGGACCGAGAGCCAGGTGCGCAGGGTGGCCGAGGAGGTCTTTCCGACGATTCACGGCGGCGTCTACAAGGCGATCGTTTATCGCAACGAGGTCGACGGCTCCGAGCACATGGCGCTGGTCAAAGGGGAGGTCGGCGAAGGCGACGGCGTCCTGGTGCGGCTCCATTCGGAGTGCCTGACAGGCGACGTTTTCGGCTCGGAGCGCTGCGATTGCGGCGATCAGATCCGGCAGTCGCTGCGGTTGATCGATCAGGCGGGCAAGGGCGTGCTCGTCTACCTGCACCAGGAAGGAAGGGGGATCGGCCTCACGAACAAGATCAAGGCCTACGCCCTCCAGGACCAGGGGCTGGACACGGTCGAAGCCAATCTCGAGCTGGGATTCAAGGAAGACCTGCGCGACTACGGGATCGGCGCCCAGGTCCTGCGCGAGCTGGGGATCCGGAAGGTGCGGCTGCTGACCAACAATCCGCGGAAGATCACCGGGCTGGAAGCCTACGGTTTGACGGTGGTCGAGCGCGTCCCGCTCGAGGTCCCGCCGCGCGACACCAACATCCACTACCTCCGCACCAAGCAGAAAAAGCTGGGCCATCTGCTGTCCAACCTCGAAACCAAGGCGTGAAGCGGTCCTGACGGCGGCCATGGTGCGAACGATCGAAGGCAAGCTCGACGCGCGCGGGTTGAAGATCGGTATCGTCGTGAGCCGGTTCAACCGCTTTGTCACCGACCGGCTCCTGCAGGGCGCTCTGGACGGCCTGAGAAGCCACGGCGGCGCGGACGAGGATCTTACCGTCGTGCGCGTTCCCGGCGCGTTCGAGATACCGCTGGCGGCGGAAAAGATGGCCGCGAGCGGTAAGTTCGACGCCCTGATCTGCCTCGGCGCGGTCATTCGCGGCGACACGCCCCATTTCGAGTACGTCTCGGACGCGGTGACGCGCGGTATCGGAGGGGTCGTCGAGCGCCACGGATTGCCGGTCTCGTTCGGCGTCCTGACCACCAACAACGTCGATCAGGCGATGGAGCGGTCGGGCGTCAAGGAGAGCAACAAAGGATACGAGGCCGCGCTCACGGCGCTCGAAATGGTGAGCGTCGCGCGCCAGCTCGCCGCCGGGGCGTAGCGCCTTCCGGAAAATGTTCGCGGGTTCAACGCCGATGAAAACGATCCACCGCGGCACGCGCCGCAAGGGAAGAGAGCTCGCGCTGCAGGCGCTCTATCAGGTCGAGATCACCGGCGACGCGTCGGAGGCGGCGGTGGAGCAGTTTCTCAGCCACTTCGAGGGCCATCCGGCGGCCCGGCGCTTCGCCCGGCGCCTGGTTTTCGGGGTCCTCGCGCAGCGCGCGGAGATCGACCGGGTGATCGAGCGCTGCGCCGAGCACTGGAAGATCAGCCGGATGGCGAAGGTGGATCTGACCATCCTGCGCATGGCGACGTACGAGCTGTTGTACTGCCCGGACATACCCGTCAACGTGAGCCTCGACGAGGCGATCGAAATCGCCAAACGCTTCGGGTCGAGCGAATCTCCGAGCTTCATCAACGGCGTGCTCGATCAGGTGGCGCAGTCGACGGGCGCGAAGGCTTCTTCGGCATGACCACGGACGCACGTTACCATCCGGACCGGATCGAGCGGAAGTGGCAGCGGCGATGGCACGAGGCCGACAGCTTCCGCGCCACGGAAGAATCCGCCAAGCCGAAATACTACGTCCTGGAGATGTTCCCGTATCCGTCCGGGCGGATCCACATGGGGCACGTGCGCAACTACTCGATCGGCGACGTGATCGCCCGCTACAAGCGAATGCGGGGCTACAACGTGCTCCACCCCATGGGCTGGGACGCGTTCGGTCTGCCGGCGGAGAACGCCGCGATCGAGCGCGGCGTCCATCCGCGGCGCTGGACCGACGAAAACATCGCGTACATGAGAGCGCAGCTCCAGCGCATGGGGCTGTCCTACGACTGGGCTCGGGAGGTGGCAACGTGCAGCCCGGAATACTACCGCTGGAATCAATGGATCTTTCTCCAGTTCTACAAACGCGGCCTGGCTTACAAGAAAAGCGCGTTCGTCAACTGGTGTCCGTCCTGCGAAACCGTGCTGGCGAACGAGCAGGTGATCGACGGCGCCTGCTGGCGCTGCGACTCTCCGGTGACGCAGAAGGAGCTCGACCAGTGGTTCTTCCGCATCACCGCCTACGCCGAGGAGCTGCTGGCCGACCTCGACCGCCTGTCAGGATGGCCCGAGAAGGTGCTGACGATGCAGCGCAACTGGATCGGCAAATCCTCGGGCGCCGAGATCGATTTTCCGCTGGCAGGCCGTGACGACGCCCTGCGGATCTTTACCACGCGGCAGGATACCGTCTACGGCGCGACCTTCGTCTCGCTGGCGGCGGAGCATCCGCTCGCTCTGGAGCTTTGCCGCGGGACGGAACAGGAAGCGAGCGTGCGCGAATTCGTCGCCCGTGTCCGGGGGGTGAGCCAGGCGCGCCGCGGCGCGGAGGAAGGGGAAAAGGAAGGCGTTTTCACCGGCGCCTGCTGCCGCAATCCGTTCACCGGCGAGACCATTCCGGTATATGTGGCCAACTTTGTCCTGATGGAGTACGGGACCGGTGCGGTGATGGCCGTACCCGCCCACGACCAGAGGGATTTCGAGTTCGCCAGGAAGTACGGGCTCCCGATCCGCGTCGTGATCCAGCCGCCGGGGCAGCCGCTCAAGGGGGAAGAGCTGACCGCTGCCTACGTCGAGCCGGGCGTGATGACGGCCAGCGGTCCGTTCAGCGGGCTCGACAGCGAAGAGGGCAGGGAGAAGATCGTCCGTTATCTGGAAGAAAAGGGGTGGGGCCGGCGGGCGGTCCGCTATCGCCTGCGCGACTGGGGCGTTTCACGCCAGCGCTACTGGGGCACTCCGATCCCGATCGTTTACTGCGGCGCCTGCGGGATCGTACCGGTCCCCGAAGAAGAGCTCCCCGTCGAGCTTCCCGAGGACGTGCCGTTCACCGGGAAGGGCGGCTCGCCGCTGCTGGAGAGCCGGAGCTTCGTGGAGGTCTCCTGCCCGGGCTGCGGCGGCCGGGCGAGGCGCGAGACGGACACGATGGACACTTTCGTCGACTCTTCGTGGTACTTTCTCCGCTACACCTCGCCGCGCTTCGAAGCCGCGCCGGTCGACCCCGTCAAGGGCGCCTACTGGATGGCGGTGGATCAGTACATCGGCGGGGTCGAGCACGCGGTCCTGCACCTGCTCTACGCCCGATTCTTCACCAAGGCGCTCCGGGACATGGGCCTGGCCAGCGTCGACGAGCCGTTTGCCAACCTGTTGACCCAGGGGATGGTCTGCAAGGAAACCTACCGATGCCCCGAGCACGGCTGGCTGTTCCCGAGCGAGCTGGCCGGCGACGAGCGAAGCGGCTGGAAGTGCCCGACGTGCTCGGGACCGGCGGAGAGGGGCCGGGTCGAGAAGATGTCGAAATCGAAGAAGAACATCGTCGACCCGGAGGACCTGATCAACGCGTACGGCGCCGACACGGCGCGACTCTTCACGCTCTTCGCGGCGCCCCCCGAGAAGGACCTGGAGTGGAGCGAGCAGGGCGTCGAAGGCGCCTACCGGTTTCTCACGCGCCTGTGGCGTTTCGTCGCGCAGCGCCGCGAGCTGTTGCGGTCGGCGACCGCCGATCTCCGCTCCGAGCCGGCGGCGCCCGAGTTGCGCGCTTTGCGCCGGGCGGCCCACCGGACGATCAAGAAGGTCACCGACGACATCGAGGCGCGCTTTCGCTTCAACACCGCCATCGCCGCGATCATGGAGCTCTTCAACGCCCTGAGCGCCGCGTCCCAGGACACGGCGGCGGTCGCGTCGGGGGCCGGCTTGATCAAGGGCGTTACGGAAACCATCGTCACGCTGCTGTACCCGTTCGTGCCGCACGTGACGAGCGAGCTGTGGGAGACCCTGGGCCACGCCGAGGATCTCGACGGCGTGCCGTGGCCCGACTACTCGCCCGACGCTCTCGAAGAGGAAAAGCTGCTCATCATCGTTCAGGTCGACGGCAAGTTGCGCGGAAAGATCACGGTGGCCGCCGACGCCCCGCGGGAGTCGGTCGAGGCGCAGGCCTTGAGCGACCCCAGGGTCAGGGCCTTCCTGGACGGCCGGTCCGTGAAGCGCGTGGTTTACGTGCCGGGCCGCCTGGTGAACATCGTCGTGGGAGGATGACGTCTTGGGGAAGAAAGCTTTCGGCGGAACGAGGCTTCTCGTCGGCGGGCTCCTGCTCGGCTGGCTCGGCGGGTGCGGATATCAGTTCGCGGGGCGAAGCGAGCTGTTTCCCAAGGACGTGCAGCGCATTTACGTGGCGCCGTTCATCAACCGGACCCGGGCGGTGGGCATCGAGAACGAGCTCACCTCCGCCGTGCGGAGCGAGTTTTTCCGGCGCCGGGAGCTGACGCTGGTCGATCGACCGGAAGAAGCCGACGCCGTGGTGAGCGGCGTCATCCGCGATTTCGGCAGCCGCGTGGCCGCGGTCAACCGGAAAGACGAGGTGCTGCAGTACGAAGCGCAGCTCGCGGCGGACGTGACCCTGAGGCGGCGCGAGCCCGATGAAATTCTGTGGCGCAGGGGGATTCAGCTGACGGACATCCACAGCGGCGCGCGTGGAGCCGTGGTCACGACTTCTTCCGCCTTCCGGTCCGGGACGTTGAACGCGGACGACGTCGGTCGGATGACCGATATCCAGCTGAGCGAAACCGAAAGCCGCGCGGTGCGCGACCGTCTGATCGAACGGTTCGCCCGCGAGATCCACCAACGTTTGCTGGAAATGTTCTGAGCGTCAGGCTCGCTGCGAGAGGAGCGAGGCGGCGGAACGCGACAACCGCGAAAGCCACCGCGACGCGGTGTTGCGCTTGAGGATTCCCCGGCTGACTGCTTTGCTCAGCGCTTTGTTGACGGCGCGCAACTGGGTCTTGACCGCTTCGTGATTCTGGGCGGAGATCGCCGTGCGCGTCTTCTTGATCAGGGTCCGGATGCGGGATTTTGTCTCCTGATTTCTCGCCCTGCGCTTGAGGCTCTGACGGTGTCTTTTGATAACCGACGGGTGAACTGCCAACGTTCTTCCCTCCGTAGCGTGGTTTTTCTTCTTAACATCCGCCGCCGCCGGAGTCAATTTCGCCGGGGGCGCCCGGCAAACCGTCCGGTAAATTCGCGGGAACCGTGTTCGACGCTCTCCGAGGAGACCTCGGGAAATCAACGTAAGTGGTTGACAGACAGTGTTTTTCGTTGCCGCCAATTTCGGCAATCTGCTGATCGACGATATCTTCCCCCTTGCGACTCGGCGCTGAGGCGCGCTTGTCAACAACTTATCAACAGGAATTGTTCGTTCCCTGTGGGAAAAGGCCGAGGGAGGCGCGGTTTTTCCGGGAGGTCAAGCCGCCGGCCAGCAGTCTGGCCGCCGCATGTGTGCCCGGATGACGTCACACCGTTTCTTCCGCCGCTTCGCCGTGAGCACGCGGAGCGGATTCGCCCGAGCGTGACCGGCGGTTTTGCGAACAGGTGTTCGGAACCCTTGCAAGTCATCCGGACTTGTGCAATAAAACCGAAAGAATCGAGACGGTTTTTACAGATGTGTGACGGGAAAGGAGGTGAACAGGATGAAGAGATTCGCGATCTTGTCGGGGGTAACGCTCTTTGCTTTGACTCTGACGTTTGCAGGGTGCGGTAAGAAGGAGGAACCCGCTCCGCCGCCACCGCCGCCAGCAGCGCCGGCTCCTGCGCCTGCGCCTGCCGAGCCAGCGGCGCCCGCGGGTGAGCAGAAGGCTCCGGCCGACCAACCGGCGGCGCCGATGGAGAAGAAAGACGAGGGAACAAAGACCAAATAACGGTTAGTCGTCTTCTTTTTAGTTTCGGCTAACGGAGAAGGGGAAGGATTTCCATCCTTCCCCTTTTTTGCAACTACGGCCGGGTTGAGTGATGTGTGGCGAGCGAACCCGTCAATATGACCTTTGCGGAGCATCTTGAGGATCTCCGCTGGTGCTTGCTGAAATCCCTGGGCGCCGTCGCTTTTTGTTCCGCGATCAGTTTTTTCTTCTCCGACTCGATTTTCGCGGTGATGGTGGCGCCGCTTCGCCGTAGCCTCGGCCCGGAGCAGAATCTGATCGGAACCGGGGTCACGGAAGCGTTCTTTACCGAGATCAAGGTCGCCCTGGCGGCCGGAGCGCTGTTCTCGACGCCGGTCATTTTCTATCAGCTCTGGCGCTTCATCAGCCCGGGGCTGCTCGCGCGGGAAAAGAGGCTCGTGCTGCCCTTCGTGCTGAGCGCAACCTTCTTTTTCGTCGCGGGCGCGGTCTTTTGCTACTGGGTCGTGCTGCCGGTGGCGTTTCGCTACTTTGTCGAGCAATACGGCTCGATCGGGGTCACGCCGGCGATCCGCATCGGCGAGTACTTCACTTTTTTTTTTCGTATGGTACTGGCTTTCGGCGTGGCGTTCGAGCTGCCGGTCTTCACCTATTTTCTGGTCCGGATCGGCGTCTGGGACTACCGGTTCATGCTGCGCTCTTTCCGCTATGCGCTGATCGTGATATTCGTCGTGGCGGCTGTTCTGACGCCGACACCCGACGTCATCAACCAGAGCCTCCTGGCCGTCCCCATGGTCCTGCTGTACGGGCTGAGCATCGGCGTGGCGTATCTGGGGCGCAAGCCGGAAAATTTCGACTGTTGAGGAAGGGATAAGCATCACATGATTGTACTCGTCATCGCGATCAGCTGTTTTTCCTTGCTTTTCGCCGTCTATCTCGCGCGGTACGTCATCCGGCACGAGATGGGAACGGCAAAGATGCAGGAGATCTCCAATGCCATCAAGGAGGGGGCCGAGGCCTTTCTGTCGCGTCAGAATCGCACGATCCTGATGCTGGCGGCGGTCCTGGCGGTGCTGATTTTCGTTCTGTACGCGTTCGTGCGGACGCCGAGCCCCGCCGACCCGGTGCCCCCCGCGCAGTTGGCTTTCTGGACGACGCTGTCCTTCGTTTTCGGGGCGCTTTGCTCCGTGGTCGCCGGCTACATCGGCATGTGGGTGTCGATCCGCGCCAACATCCGCACGGCCTCGGCGGTTCGCTCGAGCCTGAACGAAGGCCTGCGTATCGCGCTCCGCGGTGGGGCCGTTTCAGGGCTCTTCGTGGTCGCCATGAGCCTGCTAGGGGTCGGGGGGCTTTATTATCTGCTCGAGACGCTGGGCCATGACCCGCAAAAGATTCCGTTCACGATCGTGGGATACGGTTTCGGCGCCTCGTTCGTTGCGCTTTTCGCCCAGCTCGGCGGCGGGATCTACACCAAGGCGGCCGACGTGGGGGCGGACCTGGTGGGCAAGGTGGAAGCGGGAATTCCGGAGGACGATCCCCGCAATCCTGCGGTCATCGCCGACCTGGTCGGCGACAACGTCGGGGATTGCGCGGGCCGCGGGGCGGATCTGTTCGAGTCGACCGCGGCCGAGAACATCGGCGCGATGATTCTCGGCGTCGGTCTCTACCCCTTCTTCGGCCTCAAGGGGATTCTCTTTCCGCTGGTCGCCCGCGCCTTTGGCCTGATCGCGTCCATCGTGGGGATCATGATCGTCCGCAGCGACGAGGACGAGGACCCGATGGCGGCGCTGAACCGCGGCTACTATACCACGAGCGCGCTGGCGATCGCCGGCTTTTTCATCGCCGCCCGCTGGATGCTGGCCGTGGACCCGGCCCAACATCCCGAAGCGAGCTCGGCCTGGTTCTACTTCTTTCTCTGCGGCGTGATCGGCATTCTCACGGCGCAGGCGTTCGTTTACATCACCCAGTACTACACCGAGTACAAGTTCCGCCCGGTCAAGACGATCGCGGAGGCCTCGCAGACGGGTCCGGCCACCAACATCATCGCCGGCATCAGCGTGGGCCTGGAGTGCACGGCTATCCCGGTGATCGTGATTTCCGCGGCGATCATCGCCTCGTTCTACCTCGGCAACCTGAGCGGCGTGCCTCACGCCGGGCTGTTCGGCACGGCCGTGGCGACCATGGGGATGCTCGGCACCGCCGCCTACATCCTGGCGATGGATACCTTCGGGCCGATCACGGATAACGCCGGCGGGATCATCGAGATGAGCGGGCAGCCGGAGGAGGTGCGGCGCAAGACCGACCGTCTCGACGCCGTGGGAAACACGACCAAGGCGCTGACGAAAGGATACGCGATCGGCTCGGCGGCGCTGGCGGCCTTTCTGCTGTTCTCGGCTTATCTCGACGAGGTGGCGCATTACGGCAGCAAGCTCGAGGCGGTCAACATCGCCAAGCCGGAGGTCTTCGTCGGGGGGCTGCTCGGGGCGATGCTGGTCTTTCTCTTCTCGGCGCTGGCCATTCGCGCGGTCGGCAAGGCGGCCTACTACGTGATCAACGAGGTGAGGCGTCAATTCAAGGAAAATCCGGACATTCTCAAGGGCACGGCGAAACCGGATTACGGCCGGTGCGTCGATATCGTGACTCTCGGGGCGCTCAAGCAAATGGTGCTGCCCGGCGTCATCGCCGTCGGCATGCCGGTCGCCGTCGGCCTCGTCTTTCGCCTCTTCGGGGTGGGGGCGGAAGCCGTGGCGGCCCTGCTGATGGTCGGGACGATCGCGGGGATTCTCACGGCGACCTTCCTCAACAACAGCGGCGGCGCCTGGGACAACGCCAAGAAGTTCGTGGAAACCGGCGCCTACGGCGGCAAGGGATCCGACACGCACAAGGCGGCGGTGGTCGGCGACACGGTGGGCGATCCGTTCAAGGACACTGCGGGACCCAGCCTGCACGTGCTCATCAAGCTCCTCAGCACGATCACCCTGGTCCTCGCGCCGCTGTTCGTATAACGGCGCGAGGACGGCGGTTCGCCGAAGGGGAGAGGCCCGACCACGGAAACGGGACTCTCCCCTCGGGGCGGCCGCCGCGAGAGAAAATTCCATTTCAGAATTCGGGGCTTCTGCCCTACAATAGCGGCCGCGATCCGCCGGGGATCGGGAGCAGGGCCGCATGACGAGCCGGAAGGACTTCCTCGAGCTTTTCCTGATCAGCTTTGCCGCTCTTTTTCTCGAGCTGGCGGTGATCCGCTGGCTTTCCACGGAAATCCGCATCTTTGCTTACTTCAAGAACCTCGCCCTGATGGCGGCGTTTCTGGGCTTCGGCGTAGGGTGCTCCTTCCACGCCCGCTGGCCGACGCTTTTCTATCGCTGGTTTCCCAGGCTTTTGACCTGTCTCGTCTGCGTCATCGCCCTGGCGCCGCTGATGGGGATCACGCACGTGATCTTCGTCGACCCGAGACAGTATTTCCTCCTCGGCAGCGGGTTCGGCGACCACGCCCTGCGGTCGGCGCCGTCCCTTTACAAGACGGCCAAAGCGCTCTTCGTGATCATTGCCGTGTTTTTCCTCACGATGGCTACTTTCGCCGCGCTCTGCTCCATGCTGGGCGAGGTCATGAACCGGCTGAAGCCTCTGCCGGCCTATTCGGTGAACGTTCTCGGCAGCCTCGCAGGCATCGTGGCTTTTTCGCTCGTTTCGTTTCTCGAGCTCCAGCCGACCGTCTGGCTGCTGATCGCCTACGGCGTGCTGGCGTATTTCTTCGTCCGAACCGCGGCCCTGCGGCTGTTCCTGCTTTACAGCGTGGCGGCTCTGGCGGTCACCGCCGCCATGCAAGTAAAGTCGCCGGCATTGTGGTCTCCGTACTACAAGATCACCGCCCGGGTGTTCGGAAAAGGACCGATCGCCGGCGTCCGTATCGCCGTCAACCACGATGGTTTTCAGGTCATTCAGCAGTTCGGGTCCGACTACCGCTCGCTTCTCCGGGAAGCGGACGTCCGCGCCTATCACCGCCACTACGATATTCCCTTTCGGCTGGCCCGGCGGAAGATAGAATCGGTGTTGATCCTCGGGGGCGGCGGAGGGAACGACGCGTCGGTGGCGCTGCGCAACGGCGTGAGCCACATCGACGTCGTCGAGATCGATCCGGTGATCGCCCGGCTCGGTCACGAATTGAACCTGGACCGGCCTTATGCGTCGAGCGCGGTCCATCTGTTCATCGACGACGCTCGCTCCTTTCTGCAGAAGACCCCGCGCACCTACGATCTCGTGATCTTCGCCACGCTGGACAGCCATACCGCGTTCTCCTCGCTTTCGTCGCTGCGCCTGGACAACTTCGTGTTCACGCGCGAAAGCTTGAAGGCGGTCCGGGAAAAACTCCGCCCCGGCGGCGGCGTCGCGATCAACTTTTTCGCGGTCAACGCGTGGCTGTCGCAGCGCCACCTCGACACGCTCAGGGAAGCGCTGGGAACGGAGCCGTTCGCGCTGGGCAGCCGCTCCAACCAGGAAGTTCTGCTGCTGGCCGGCGAGCTGTTCGATCGAAACCGGGATCCGGGGGAAACCGATTACGCTCCGATCGCGACTCCTTTCACCTCGGGCACCGTGGAGCCGGTCTCGGACGACTGGCCGTTTTTGTTTCTCGAGACGCGCGGCATTCCTTTCCATTACCTGCTGCCGCTCTTTCTGATCTTCGTTCTTTCCCTGATTCCGTTTCGTTATTCCCTCCGCGCCGCGGGGCGGGTGGACTGGCATCTGTTCTTCATGGGGGCGGCGTTCCTGCTGATCGAAACCAAGGCGGTGACCGCCCTGGGGCTCCTCATGGGGTCCACGTGGCTGGTGAACGCGCTCGTGATCGGCGCCATTCTGCTGGTCATCCTCGCGGCCAACGGAATCGCCTCGGCCGGAGTCGCGCTTTCGTTTACGGGGCTTTATCTGGCGTTGGCTTCCGCGCTGGCGATCAATTTGTTCTTTCCTTTCGACATGCTCAACCGGCTGGCGTGGGGCCTCAGGCTGGGCGCGGGGGCGGCAATCACGGCCTCGCCAATTTTCGTGGCGGCCCTGATTTTCGCCAAAGCTTTCGCGACGGTGCCTTCGCCGAGCGCAGCTCTCGCCAGCAATCTTTTCGGCGCCCTGGTGGGAGGGCTTCTGGAGTACCTCGACATGTGGACCGGGTTGCGCTGGCTCAACCTGATCGCCCTGGTGCTCTACGGGCTTTCTTATGTCTCGCTTTGGAGACGCTCCGAGGGGTTGAGGGCGGTCCCATCCTTCGATCGGACCGTACCCTCGTAGAGCCCGCTCCGTCGGGTCCGGCGGCGGAATTGCCTTGACAAGAGCGCAACGCCAATATTACAAAGTCGGCTCGCCTGTTGGGACGGCCGGTATTTCAGCCGGGAGCGCGGATCGGGACATGGAACCGGAAACAGTGGAACGGCTGATGGAGACCCTCCTTCAAATGAGGATCAACCTCGCGCACATCGCCGACACCTTCCAGCAGCAAACCGTCGAGATTCGGGACCAGCTCAAGCGGATCTTCGACCAGGAGAAGCGGGAGCTCGATCAATGCGTGCGGCGGATCGATGAAAAGCTCGAGGAATGCTCGGTCCAGCTGGAGCATTACCAGGCGCTTTACGCGAGCCTCGTCTCCATGCAGCACAAGCTCATACTGCTCGGGGCGGAGGACGTTTCCCTTCCGGAGCCTTTGCCCGCGCGCTGCCTCGACGAGGTCGTGGCCTGGCGCTTGCGCGAGCTCAAAGGCCGGGGGAAGATCTGAGAAGCTTCGGCGGCCGGCGCGAGAGCCGGCGGGAGCTATACGGCTTCGGACAGCTCGGGCTCGGCCGTCACGCCAGCCTCTCCTTCACGTTCCCGCTGCGCGTCGCGTGCAAGCGCGTGTCGGGTGATCAGCGCTTCCAGCTCTTCGGCTTTCTTGGTCAGGACGTGCCTTCGCACGGTCGCCGGATCCAGAGAGAGAATGTGGCAGATCCAGATGAAGCTCCCGGGAGAGGTGTCCCGCGAATCGAACCAGGCTCGGGTTCTTCGCTGAAGTCGCGGAGCCTCGCTCTTCGGCATCTTGAGCTTGATCCCCGCGAGGTCCCAGATAGCCTGCAGGAGCACGCGGGACCACAAGACGAGTTCCGGATTCATATCACGCCAACCTCATGTTTTTATCGCGACAGAGAACGATTGCGCGGCGATCGCGAGCGCAACGCACCGGCGGGGGCGGTCTGCTTCGTTAGCAATCGCCACTCGATGCGGTGCTCGCACTGGACGCAGAAACCGCTGATGGATTGTTCGCGGGCGTTGCGCTCGAGCAGGATCACGGCGAACTCGCAGCCGCAACGCGGACATCTGCGGAGCTTGAGGTAACGGATCATGGCTTGCTCTTTGCCTGCGTCGAGGGCAAATAAGCAACCGACATGCCGGATGAAAAAGGGAGCGCCGGCGGCGAAAATGGCTACGGATCGGTGCTTTTTGCGCGCCGGAACGCCCACCACGGGCGGGTCAGTAGGGACAGTTTTTGACAGTCTGTGACATTTTTGGCCGTTGCGCGGGGTGAATCGGGCGGCGCGGCGGACGCCGGAGTGCCTTGAAGGCCGAAGGCCCCTAGGCTATTGATCACAGCGATGGCGCGCCCGGATGGCGAAATTGGTAGACGCACGGGACTTAAAATCCCGAGGACCCGGAAGGGTCCGTGCCGGTTCGAGTCCGGCTCCGGGCACCAAGTACTTGATTTTCCTAGTATCCTGCTTGGGTCTCAAGTCTGGCGTGTCCCGCGAAAGTCGCTACTGTAACTTATCTGTAGCTTATCTGTAGCTTATCCTGTTTCTCGATGTACTCTTGCCGCCGACGAACGGCCTCCCGCAGGACAGAAGGGGAGTATTAGAGGGGGGAAAGGAAGGGGCACGAAAGCGCGCGATCGAGAAGCGCCGGGCCGCGCGGATCGCGCGGTGTCCAGCGCGTACCGAAAGCCCGCGAAAAACAGGCGAATTTTGTCTCGAACCCGCGCTATGTGCGCGGCATGGCGCGGTTTTTCGTGCGTTTTCGGGGTGCGGGTGTCGCGCGGGGCTGGGTAAGTATGCGAGTTTGCACGGGTTTCTCGCGGGCTTTGGTTTTTTCGCCCCAGGACGGTGTGCATAGAACGCGGTCGGCGAAACACGATTTTTGCGACCCACCCCCCCGGTTCGGGCGAAATCGGCTGAGACCTGCGGGTAGCGCGCGGACGAACGACCGTGGTCGATTACCCAGTAACAATAAGCTACAGTTGCGGCTACAGTCACAATTTAAACGCCTGAATTTACTGCTTTTTTCTAGGAGATCTCGGGGATTGTGAATCCCGTGGACCTCTCATTGTTCGCAAACACGATGAATTTGAAGGCGGCCGGAGTGCCGTTGGCGCTGCATGCGTTCGGTCCTGAGGTGCTAGCGCTCATTGGCTAGCCCGACGCCAAGCGGGGAACAAAAAGCTCCCGCACAACCCACAGTTCCCGGACAACAATCGGTCACCCGCGCTAACCCGCAGGACACGCGCGGTACCCGTCTTTGCGCGACGGATCGTGCGAGGGCCACGTGCTTGGTCAGGCCCCTGATTGGCTGACTCTTCCGTGCGGCGCTGTCGGCCAAACTGCGATTTCGTCGGCCGGGCAGGGATGGTCGTATCGGCTGACACCAGCTGAACACTTCAGATCCGGAGTTCTTGATCCGACATCCGGCGCGAAAGATGTCTTGCCCCGACCTTCACGAAGCCGTAAAATTTTGGCCGAAACGGTTTTAGGCCTTTCCCCCGGCGAGCGCCGGTGCCGGGTTTTTCATATCGACTTATGGTGTGATCGAAGCCTCCTTGCAATCGAGGTGCCTCTCTGTCACATGGCGCGCAACGATCAGGTGACCCGGCAGTGGCATCTGCTTCGGCGGCTCGAAGGCTCGAGGGGGCTGACCCTCGAGCAGCTCGTCGACTCCATTCCCGACGACTATCCGCGAAACGCGCGCACGGTGCGCCGCGACCTCGACGCGCTGCAGGCGGTGGGCTTCCCGATCGTCACCGAGCGGAGGGGCGGTCGCACACTCTGGCGCCTCCTCGAAGGCTTTCGGGACATCCCGGCGCTTGGCTTTTCGCCCACCGAGCTGATGGCGCTCACCCTCGGGCGCAAGCTGCTGCGGCCGCTCGAGAGCACGGAGATCCAGTCGGCACTCGATTCGGCGCTGAGCAAGGTGGCGAGCGCCCTGCCGCCCGAGGGGCACGAGTACGTGAGGGGGCTCGAGGAGATCTTTTCGATCGGGCTCGGGCCCCACAAGAATTACCGGGACTACAAGAACACAATCGACCTGATCACCCGGGCCATCGACCGGCGCCGCACGGTCCAGATGCGCTATTTTTCCGCTTCCCGGAACGCGTCCACCCGGCGGGAGGTGGACCCGTACCGCCTCTGGTACGCCGCCGGAGGGCTTTACCTGATTGGCTACTGCCACCTGCGAAAGGACGTGCGGATGTTCGCCGTCGAGCGCATCCGCTCGATCACGCTGACGGACCATCCGTACCAGATGCCGCTCGGGTTCGATGTCGAGGAGTACGTCCGGGATGCGCTCATGGTGATGCGCGGGCGGCGGATCGAGGTGGAGCTTTTGTTTTCCAGGAAAGCCGCGGCGTGGGTGAAGGACAAGGTCTGGCACCACAGCCAGGAAAACAAGCCGCTCAAGGACGGCCGTCTGAAGATGACCCTCAGAGTCGCCGAAAACGACGAGCTGGTGGGATGGATTTTGAGCTTCGGGAGCCAGGTGAAAATGATTCGCCCGGAGACATTGCGTGTGAAAGTACGAGAGGAGGCAAAGAAAATCCTGGGAGTCCCGAAAAGCAGGTACT
This sequence comes from Candidatus Zixiibacteriota bacterium, assembly GCA_035574315.1. Taxonomy (NCBI): domain Bacteria; kingdom Pseudomonadati; phylum Candidatus Zixiibacteriota; species Candidatus Zixiibacteriota bacterium. Next base: position 7,914 of record DATLYW010000047.1, on the reverse strand, counting down.
GAACGTCTCGACTTCGAGGGCCTGTTTTTGGACCCCATCTGTCAAAAATCCATGACCCGATCTGTCACAGCGGGCTGATAAGGCTAGCTGTCGAGGAGTGCGACAGACCGTAATTGGGGCCAACGTCGCTTACTGTAACGCGCGTTTGACGGTTTCGCCTAGATGAAGACGAGAAACCCCAGCATCGTAAGAGGAACAATATATGAGTAGCACCGCAGAAAAGACGACTGCCCTGCTTCGTTTTTTGAGGGACACAGCTACTCTCCGCCGAAAGCGCATTGCAGCTTACGGAGCCGACGATAAGCTTTTGTGGTTTCATGACGTTCCTCGGGACTTGCCCCAAACTTGGAGAGATGCATGCAAATCGGCCTTTATCAGCGACAATCCTGACGAGTTTCCTGATTTGTGGCTCGAGGTTCGTAAGAAGCGTAGGCCCGTACTGCCGCCGCTGCCCACGGAGCTTCAGGACTGGGTCCCGCGGAAGTTTCAGGACGACCCTGGCGGATATCTGGATAAGACAAAAGAGCAACTTCTCGATCTTCTCAATCCGGAGATCACTGTCCTAGTCGAAAAGAGAGTCCAGCATCAGGCCACAGCCCCCGGAGAAAACACCACTGTGGCTGAAAAGGTTCCCGAGGTGCGTCGGCTGGTGGATTACCCGAACATACAGGATGCTTGGCTTGAATATCTCGGAGACCAATGGGAGCCCTGGGCAGAAGAGACGCGTCGGTGGAAGCAGGTCCAGCGCATTTACGAAGATGTGGACTTCATGCGGCGGCGGATTGAGGAAGCAGAGGAGCGCTATGAACTGCGCTTGGCGGTCGGGCTGTTGCAGTGGCGCGATTCGACCGCGACGGCCGTGAAACGCCACCTTCTCACCGCTCCTGCCGAAATCAGTCTGGATGCGGCGCGGGGTATCCTGACAGTAGGTCCGGCTGCCTCTTTCGACGGGTTTCGTGTTGAATTGGACATGCTGGAACTCCACGACCAGCCCAGACTCGATACGGCGGACACTGAAAACCGCTTGGAAGAGCGGTTGGACGAGCTTGACGTTCGCGGTTGGGACAAGACAAAGGTCGCTGAGATCCTCCGGGTCATTGCGAACAAAGCGGCCTCCGATGCTCAAGTCAGCGAAGACGTTTGGACACCGCTCGAACGAGCGGATGCAACATTCCGAGTCAGCTATGCGCCCGCACTCGTCCTCCGTGAACGGCGCCCAACGGCATATGAGGAGCTGATCGGCCGCTTTCTGAAGGCGTCCGAGGGTGAGGCGGCTTTTTCAACGACGCCACCGTGGGACCGTTTCGTTAGCGAGGGTGGACTATCGGGGCCTTCTGGCGGCCTCGGGGTCGATATCAACGGCTCTTGCGGCGATATGGACCGTCGCCTGTACTTCCCGCTTGCGAAGAACGACGAGCAGCGGCGGATTGCAGAGCGCCTCAGAAACCGACCCTATGTGCTTGTTAAGGGGCCACCTGGCACCGGCAAAAGCCACACCATTGCAAATCTGATCTGCCACCTTCTCGCAATAGGCGAACGGGTTCTTGTCACAGCCCACGCACCGAAGGCTCTGACGGTTCTGAGAGATCTGTTGCCAGGTGATATCCGTAACCTTTGCGTTACTGCCTTTGGGTCTTCTCGCGAAGACCATCGCCTTCTGGAGGATAGCGTCCGGGGGATCCTTTCGCGGAAGAATGAATGGATGGGGCAGAAATGGGCACAGGAGGAAATCGACCGACTGGAGAAAGAACTTTGTCAACATGAACAGGAGGCTGCCAGCCTTGATCGGCAGCTCCGTGAATGTCGCGAAGCCGAAACCTATTCTCACAGCCTTCCTGGCGGTTACACAGGGACCGCGGCCCAAATCGCGAGACAGCTTGAGGAAGAACGGGAGACGCACGGCTGGTTTCCAGAATTGGCGGCCGATCAGGACCGCTGTCCGCTGTCGCCCGACGATATTATGTTGCTGGCCGAAGTTCATCCAACCCTGACTCAAGAGCGATTAAACGAACTTACCCTCGATATCGGTGCGTTCGATCTTCCCGACCCGCAGGAGTTCACAGCAGCGATTGAGAAGCTAAGCGCTGCAGAGCGTGAGGCAGAGGGCGCACTTGACGGAGTGCCGGAGCATGAACTGGGCCCGATTCAGAACTGTTCTGACGCAAACCTGGAGGCATGCAGGACATTCTTAGTTAAATTGGAAGAGCTGGTGACACGGGCCAGTCGAACGCTCGGTGATTTGACGGGTGAAATCCTGAAAGACCTTATCGTTGGACAAGATGCTCGGTGGAACCGCCTCGAACGGGAAACCGTTCAGCTTGTTGAAAGGATTCAGATTGCGTGCGAACGGGCCGGCGCTGGGAAATTTGAAATATCCTCAGACACCGGGGACGCGAAGTTGTTGGCCGATACCTGCCGACGGCTTGAGCACTTTAGGAGGGGTGGCCGGCGAGGGTGGGGCTTTCTCGCTCCTCGCATCGCACGCGAGACACGATATATCGAGGAACGCTGCCGGGTTAACGGAGGGGCGCCCCGCGACGAGCGGTCACTGGACATGCTGGCCGGATATCTGGAATTAAGGGAGACCCTCGACCGATTTTATACGGTATGGCCCAAGCCATTAGACCCAACGCCAGGCGATCCTAGGCACGCGGCAGGTCAAGTTTGTGACCTAGTTCAGCAAACCTGCCATCTAACAGAGTTCTTCCGGAAACACGGTCGAGACGCTTTGGAGATAGTTCCCGCCACGACAAGAATAACCCTTTCAGAACACGATGCGCGGGAAAGGTGGTGCCGTTTGATCAAAGCGGAACTCGCCCGTCGCCTCGTACGCCATGCGCGAAGGCCTATCGATGGGTGGGCCGGCGCGATCCGCGGTTCCGTCCATCACAAAGCCCACCCCTGCATGAGTGAGCTTGCACAGGCTATCGAGGCTCGTGATCCGGCAAAGTGGAACCGTGCGTGGACACAACGGGAGAGCCTGAAGACTGAGAGAGATCGCTTTCAGCGCTATCAAGAATTGCTGGAACGTATATACCGGTGTTGTCCTGAGCTTGCGCGTGTGCTGCAACCGACCCGAGGCGATCCCCGGTGGAAAGATCGGTTGCGTCGGCTTGAGCAGACATGGGATTGGGCTGCCACGAGGGCGTGGCTTCACAGGATCACAGACTCCGGACACTACGAGAGGCTCGCTCGCGAGCGACAGCGGTTGCAAGACAGAATAGAGAAAAAGCTCGAGAAACTGGCGGCCGTGAAGGCTTGGCAGGCGTTTTTCTTGCGACTGGACGACCAGACGGAGCAAAACCTCACAGCTTGGACAAAGGCGGTTGCGCGTATCGGAAAAAACACGGGTAAGTACGCCTATCGGCACCGGAGGGCAGCCCGCCGGTATCTCATGTCATGCATCCCGAAGATGCCGGCTTGGATCATGCCCCTCCACAAGCTATGGGAGACGACGGACCCGACACCTGGACTTTTTGATACGGTGATCGTAGATGAGGCGTCGCAGGCGGGAATAGAGGCGTTGGCGCTTCTTCTTCTGGCAAAGAGGATCATCGTCGTTGGAGACGATAAACAGAACAGTCCGGAAGCAGTGGGCGTTCTCGAGGATGATATCGCACGTCTCGCCCGAGATTACCTTCGTGAGTTTCGATTCCGCGACGAGTTTCGACCCGACACGAGCCTTTATGACCACGCTGAGCGTGCCTTCGGCAATTTGATCTCGCTTCGGGAACATTTCCGATGCGTGCCGGAGATCATTCGCTTCAGCAATGAGCTATGTTACACAGACGCGCCCTTGATTCCGTTACGTCAGCCTCCGCCCAAAAGGCTTCCACCGCTAAAAACAAAATATGTGAACGACGGCTTTTGCCAGGGTGAAGGGCAGCGGATTCTGAACCCGGTAGAAGCAGATGCAATCGTTGCAGCGCTTCAGAACTGTCTGGAGGACGATACTTATGAGGGAAAGACAATGGGTGTCATCGTTCTCCAGGGCCATGCTCAGGCCGAGCTGATTGAACGGAGACTGGCTGAGATGCTGGAGCCGAAGGTTCGCGAAGAAAGGCGACTACGGTGTGGGACCCCTGCCACTTTTCAGGGGGACCAACGAGATGTGATCTTCCTGTCGCTTGTGGTAGCGCCTAACCATCATTTCCGGGCTTTGACGGGGCTGCCCGACCAGAGACGCTTCAACGTAGCCATGAGTCGCGCGCGCGATCAGGTATGGCTGTTCCATAGCGTTCAGCTTCACGATCTTAGCCGCGAAGATTTGCGATGGAAGCTGTTAAACTTTTTTTACAACTCGGATCGTCAACCTATCGCTACGCCTTATGAAGAGCTCCTGCGCCTTGAGCGGGAATTGAGACACCGTTCACGAAGGACTGGTGAACAGCCTTCTCCGTACGAAAGTTGGTTCGAGGTTGATGTCGCGCTGGAGCTTCTCCGTCGAAAGTACCGCATTCGGCCTCAAGTAGAGGTGGCCGGTTATCGTATCGATCTCGTCGTCGAGGGACTCGACAACCGACTAGCTATCGAGTGCGACGGCGAAGCCTGGCACGGGCCGGACAGGTTCGACCAGGATATGGCCCGGCAAAGGCAACTCGAGCGAGCCGGATGGACATTCGTTCGTGTTCGGGAGTCGGAATTCTACGCGGCGCGGGACACCTCAATGCACCGTGTCACGGAGGCCTGTGAGGAACTCGGTATTCGACCGATCGGGGAGGACGAGATAGACGAGGAACAAACGGCGGGCACGCCACGGGAAAAGCAGGCGGAAGAGGATGAGGGGTTCGGGGAACAACGAGGCGAAGCCCTCGACAACGGCGGAGAGGATCGTAGGCCGGCGTCGCTATCGGCCTATCCTGAGCTTTCAGAGTTTCCTGACCCGCGGGATGCCTCCCCCATCAACGTTCGGGCAGCTCTGCGTCGCATAATAGAAAGGGAAGGTCCCCTTACGAAGCGTTTGCTCATTAGGCTATACGTAGCCGGTTGTCCCGCGCTGGAACGCGCCAGCAAGAACGTCCGGAGTCTTCTCAATAGGAACTTGTCTGTGATGCAGAGGGCAGGAGAGATCGTCGTTGAAGACGAGCTTGGTGACCGTACGCTTGAGTCGCAAGTTCTTCGGCTCCGTGGTGCGCCTAAGGTCAGGGAAAGATCTGCCGGGCAGAGAGACCTGTTGGAAATCCCGGCATCGGAGATCTTCTTGGTGCTCGACCGTTTGTGTCGCCCCTCGGACGATAGCGCTGAGAATCAGGAACTGCTTTATCGTAGCTTGCTTGAGCATTATGGCTTTTCACGCTTAACGGAGGGCCGCAGGAGGCACTTGACGAAGATTCTCGATGCGTACCGCCGTCGCGGGATGCAGTTGGAAACCGGAGGTAGTACTGACCGCGGGAGGGTTGATGGGTTGGGAAAGCTCTGCAATGGTGCAACGGGGAAAGAGCCCTAGCGTGCATACTTTCAATTCCGCACGCCCGGGGGTCAGCCTGAATACATGACATTTGCACTTTCCGGAACTCGCCTTTTGCCACCTATCTGCAAGATGACGCCTACGATATCAGGACCGTGCAGGAACAGTTGGGAGAAAAAGGACTACACCGATCTCCTAAAGACGATGGTCCTGCCCATCGCGCAGGCATGCATGGAGAAACTCCTGGACGGAAAAATGAAGCCCGAGGAGGTGGCAATCCTCAGGCGGATTTCCCACGACCCTTTACAGTACGCACATGGCGATCTGGACGGAATCCTGGAGGGCAAGATCCGTAACACCACGGAGCCTGACCGTTCATAAGCTCAGGGCAATGACGCCAAACTCCCTACTTTCTGATTTTTGAGTCTTCTCAATCCGACGGTCTCAAGAGAAAACCCATCACACTGCCAGCCTCCTTAAGAAACTTCTAAGTCTTGGCGTGGGTTTTTAAAAAACCTCAGAAAAAAACAATAAAAAACAACGCCGCCTAAGATACTTCTAAGATCCTGAACCTCTATATTCGCCCGCAGAACTTCGGGGCCTTGCGGCCTCAGAATGGGGGGTCCAGGAAAATGGCGGTTATCACCTACAACCTTGAGACGTTAACAGGCAAGCACGGGCGTCATCTGGAAGTCGTTGAGGCGATAGTTTCGGACGGAAGGCTCGTACTGATTCTTACAGACGAGGACGTGATGGAAAAAAAGGACGCACCATTAAAGGGAGTTTTTTACCGCTTGGTTCTACCGTTGGCGGAGGCGAATATCGCCGTGAAAAAGCAGGCATTTGAGCTGGTGAAGGAAAGCCTCAAATTTCCGGTTGATGATGGCTGCGAGTTGAAAGTCAGGACGTGCCATATGCAGGAAAGAAGTGGGTTCCTGGGCTATCTTGGGGACGGTCCGGGGACGACCGCGGCAGAACTGTTTTCCTGGCTTTTTGGGTGGAGGTTTACGTCCTTTCGGGCCTGCTGAAGTGGGGGGTCAGGCCAGCTTAGCCGCCGCCGATTTTACGTGTTGCCAAGGGTCGGATTTGTAGTAAAATCGGCTCGTTTTGCGCCTTCGGCCGCACAGCATTTTTCAGTATACCAAGTCCCAGCCGGCTACCCCTTGTCGGCCACTGGTTCTCGGTCTCGGTAACCCGGCTCTGGGAACCAAGACTGGAGAAAATTTGTAGAGAGAATGAGTCAGGAAACCCTCTCTTTCCTGGATGCTGACCTCAGCCATCACGACATTCAGGCTCTGAACGGGTCGGATGGTATCGCCGCCTTCTTTGCCCGTCTGGGCTACAACACGAATGCGCGGACGTCACAGACCCCAGGAAACCTCGGGATTACCGCTGACGGGACAGTCCGGCCCATTAAAAAGATTGAGCTTATCGCCGACCAGGAGAGTCTTTTTCAGGTCTATCTTTTTGAACTCACGAGCGTCACAGTCTCTCACACTCGCGCCTTGGCCAGGGCGTTCCGCAATCGCGCTGGGAATTATTTATTGATCCTCACAAGCGACTACGACCGGCTCGATTTTGTTCTTCTGGAAAAATTCATACCCGCGGACAAGGGCGACGGCTCCGGCCTGGGAGTAAAGCAGGTAGGTATAAGGCCCAGGGTTCTCTCCGTTGAGCGGGTTAAGCCGAGTCGCCTGGATTTGAGAGTCTTGCGCCGCCTTACCTGGACGGAATCCGATCCGTTCGCTCAGTATGACAAGCTGCTTTCCGTGTATGCCCTGGCCGATTGGTCCGAGGAGTATTTCAACAACCGCGCTCTTTTCTCGGACTACTACCTCAAGGAGCGGCTTAGAGAATTCCCCGCTTGGAAGGAAGACCCAAAACCAGCTTATCTGAAGCTCCGGGAACTCTATCAGGGGGCATCGTCTCGCTTCGCGGCCAAGGACAAGGCCTATCTCAGAAAGGAACTGTTGGAGCCGGTCTTCACAGTCCTGGGATTCAAGGCCGATCCCGGGAGGCGCGCGAGTAGCAGTGACACCGAGCCGGATTACCGGCTCTATCGCGGCGATAATGGCGCAACTTTGTTGGCGCTTTGTCTCGTTTATCCCTGGGAGCGTTCTCTGGACGGGAAAGACGACCGGCGCGACACCGAAACGCGCGACGAAAATCCAGGCGCGGTCGTTGTAAGCCTTCTTGAGAAGGGGGAGGCGCCCTGGGCCATCGTGACCAACGGAAGGCTCTGGAGGCTTTACTCCCAGCGCACCCACTCCAGGGCCACCAATTACTATGAGATCGATCTCGACGAGGCGATCGCCCAGGCAGGCCCTCACGCCGCTGATCCGGCAGAGTCCTTCCGCTACTTCTGGCTAGAACCTATCTCAAAATTAGAAACTCGTGTATCATCGGCGCATGTTGAGACTCAGCGATGAACATTGGGCGAGGATCCGGGAGCATTTTCCCGAGGAAAATATTCCCGATGGCCGTCCCGGACGTAAACCGATTCCTAC